>NZ_PUJV01000004.1:0-228385 GCF_011189495.1 Photorhabdus stackebrandtii | reverse complement strand
ATTCCATACTTCATCTGTTAACATAGTTCTTGGCATGATGGTGAGGTAGAGTCGTTTTTTGGCGAAAGCAATTATACCCCATCATCATGCTGTTCCGTAATTCCTCTCAAAACGTCAACAGCCCCTAGGTACGTTGAGATTTAATTGCTGATAAAGTGCAATCTGGCGGACAGTTGGCTCAATTAAATCAGCGCCTCTGACGACCTCAGTCACGCCTTGGTAATCATCATCGATAACAACTACTAAATTATAGGCAAATAGACCATCACGACGATGAATAATAAAATCTTCTTCAGCCATGACAGGATCGGCGTTTAGGTATCCCTGCAACTTATCTTTAAAACCATAAACAGGGTTGTTTTGTTTTAGCCGGATTGAGGCGTGATTAACAGGCAAATTTAATTCACGGCAGTTTCTGTCATAAAAACCATTAGCTTGCTGAATACGTTGACGGGGACAGGTGCAATAATAGCTTAAGCCCTGTTGTTGCAACTGATTAAGTATATGACGGTAAGCTTCATGGCGATGAGATTGATAGAGAATTTCACCATCCCAATGTAACCCATAATGCTCAAGAGCGTAGAGAATACGGCTGGCAGCACCGGGAACCTCCCTGGGGGGATCAATGTCGTCAATACGTATCAGCCACTTTCCTTGGCAAGCTCGGGCTTGCAAATAGCTGCCAATCGCCGTGATTAATGAACCAAAGTGAAGATCACCAGAAGGTGAGGGGGCGAAACGCCCAATATAAGCGCAGGGACGTTCAGGTTTTATCATATGGGGATCAGCGAGGGTTGTTCGTACGGCGCCGTTAAGGCGCCGTATCAAAACACCATTAATTAGCCTGCCATCTGCTTTTCACGGATTTCGGCCAGGGTTTTACAATCAATACACAAATCTGCGGTTGGACGGGCTTCCAAACGACGGATGCCTATCTCAACGCCACAGGATTCACAGAAACCGAAATCGTCATCTTCGACTTTTTTCAGTGTCTTCTCTATCTTCTTAATCAATTTACGTTCACGATCACGGTTACGTAATTCAAGACTGAACTCTTCTTCCTGCGCTGCACGGTCAACTGGGTCTGGGAAGTTCGCTGCCTCATCTTGCATATGAGATACAGTACGATCGACTTCATCCCTGAGCTGATTGCGCCATGCTTCAAGAATTAGCTTGAAATGCGCCAACTGGGCATCGTTCATGTATTCTTCACCTGGCTTCTCTTGGTAAGGTTCTACCCCAGCGATGGCGAGAATGCTTAAGGACGAGGTTTTACGTTTTTGCCCTTCTTGCATAATACTTCTCCTAACACACGCACTATCAAACGAACCCCTAGCGGGGAAAAAAACAGGCCGCTATAAATAGCAGATGGAGCATGGGTTGGCAATTATTCCTGCTATTAGTTTCACAATGGTGTGAAGACAAACGTGGTGAATGACTTTACACCCTGTACAACTTGATTGTAAATATTAGGTCAATCAATAAATTAACTACTGAGTACAAAAGTTAACTTATCGCCTAAAACCATCCCTTTTTTTGTAATGCTCGCCTGGTAACAGATAACTTCGACCCCAGAGTTTCGCGCTTGTTCCAAAAGAAATGAATAATTATGGTCAATATGTGCAGCAGCCGCGACTTGCCTGATGCCAGAATGCAAGACTGCAAAAAATAAAACCGCTCTTTGTCCTTGTTCCGCGATGTGTTGTAGTTCCCGTAAGTGCTTCTGCCCACGGGTAGTGACAGCATCGGGGAAATAGCCACAATTTTCCTGGAGAAGCGTCACTGATTTCACTTCGATATAGCAGTTAACTTGTTGCTTTGCCTGCAACAACAGATCTATCCGGCTGCTCTCTTCGCCATATTTTACTTCCCGGCTCATTTTTTTGTATTCAGAAAATTCTGAAATTGCATTTTGTTGAATCGCCTCGGCCACTAAATCGTTGGCTCTGAGTGTATTGACACAAATCCAGTGACCATCCTGTGTTTCGGTTAATTCCCAACTGTTGGGATATTTACGCTTTGGATTGTCAGATGTGGAATACCAAACGGTATCTCCTGGCGTAGCGCAGCCAGTCATCGCGCCAGTATTGGCACAGTGGATGGTCAGTGTTTCACCTTCCGGTGTGATGACATCAGCCAGGAAACGTTTATAACGACGAATCAGAATGGCGGATTGTAAGGGAGAATGGAATTCCATAAAAACTCCTTAATGGCTGATGGCATAAGATTGAAGCAGGCAATGCTACAATGTTGGTCATTGAAAGTTAACTTTTTTAATGGGGTATTTGTGTCTTTACTGCCTGTATACGAGGTCGTCGAGTCTGTCCTGAGTGCGCTGAAAAGCTCACCGCAGGTGCTGCTTCATGCGCCTGCCGGTGCCGGGAAATCGACGGGGTTGCCATTGGAAATTTTGAAAAGAGCGGATTTTTCCGGGCATATCATCATGTTAGAACCACGGCGGATTGCTGCTCGTAGCGTTGCCAATCGTCTGGCGGCTCAACTGAATGAAGATATCGGCCAGACAGTGGGTTACCGAATACGCTCAGAAACGAAAGTGAGTACAGCTACCCGTCTTGAAGTGGTAACAGAAGGTATTTTGACCCGTATGCTACAGCAAGATCCGATGTTGGAAGGCGTTTCTCTGGTGATTCTGGATGAGTTCCATGAGCGTAGTTTACAGGCTGATCTAGCGCTGGCACTGCTTTTGGATGTGCAGGCAGGGCTGCGGGATGATTTGCGAATTCTGATCATGTCAGCGACGTTAGATAATCAACGGCTTTCCTCTTTTTTACCTGAGGCGCCGGTGATTATTTCCGAAGGGCGTAGCTTTCCTGTCACCAGAAATTATCATCCTTTACCTGCTTACCAGCCTTTTGAACAGAGTGTAGCCACTGTTGTATTACGGTTACTCCAGCAAGAGCAAGGTTCTGTGCTGTTGTTTCTGCCGGGGAGTGGAGAAATTCAACGGATATTTGGACTGCTTAAAGGGAAAGTTTCTGCGGATACCGATCTTTGCCCGTTATACGGTGCTTTGTCATTGGCTGAACAGCAAAAAGCGATCGAACCTTCACCGTTTGGGCGTCGTAAAGTCGTTTTGGCAACTAACATTGCAGAAACTAGCTTGACGATAGAAGGTATTCGGTTGGTGGTTGATAGCGGCCTTGAGCGTACAACACGTTTTGAACCCAAAAATGGGTTGACTCGTCTGATGACTCAACGTATCAGTCAAGCTTCTATGACACAGCGAGCTGGCCGCGCAGGGCGGTTAGAAGCCGGAATTTGCTGGCATCTGTTTAGCCAGGAACAGGCAGAAAGAGCAGCAGACCACAGTGAACCTGAAATCTTGAATGCAGATCTCAGTAGCTTATGGCTCTCCTTATTGCAGTGGGGATGTCGCGATATTTCCCAATTACACTGGCTGAATATGCCTCCTGTGGCGTCGCTGGCGGTAGCCAAATCGCTTTTATTACAGTTAGGTGCGGTAAGCCATCACAATCAGTTGACGTCCAGAGGCAGAAAGATGGCGGAGTCTGGCAGTGATCCGCGCCTTGCCGCGATATTATGTGCCGGTTTGGAACAGGGAACTGATGCGTTGGCAACCGCCGCTATGCTGACAGCAATTCTGGAAGAACCGCCTCGTGATGGTCAGCCGGATATCACTTATTGGGTTGAACAGCGTCAGCCTCAGTGGTTACGGCGGGCAAAACAGTTAGCCAGAAATATGGGAGGGGCTTTTGGAGCGCCAGCCAGTGGACCAGTTGCAATATTATTGGTTCAGGGTTTCCCTGACAGAATAGCCAAGAATCGGGACAAGCATGGTCGTTTTCAATTGGCTAATGGTCTGGGTGCGATGATTGATTATAAAGAAAAGTTATCTGATGAGTCTTGGCTGGTGGCGCCTTCATTATTGCAAGATAGCAAGAATCCTGATGCCCGCATTCTGTTGGCTTGTCCGTTGGATATAGAACAATTGGTACAGCAACAACCGGATTTATTCTGTGAACAAAATGTTGTTGAATGGGATGACAATAAAGGAACATTGCGGGCATGGAAACGGTTGCAATGTGGGAGTCTGGCAGTAAAAACACAACTATTGGCAAAACCTTCAGATGAGCAATTACAACAGGCCCTGCTAAACTGGTTACGAAGTGAAGGATTACAAGCGCTGAATTGGTCACCTGAGGCTATGCAATTATGTACCCGTATTCAATGTGCGGCTAAATGGTTACCTGAAATACAGTGGCCTGAGGTAGATAATAATTCGTTGATGGATGCTCTTGATCATTGGTTAATGCCGTTTCTTATTGGTGTACGTGATTTGAAGGGGCTGAAACAGATTGATTTATTGCCGATATTGGAAAGTTTGCTGGACTGGCAACAGCGCCAATGTCTGGATAATGAGCTGCCTATTTATTACACTGTTCCTACCGGCAGCCGGGTAGCAATCAATTATTTCAGTGATAAACCACCTGTATTATCAGTGCGGATGCAGGAAATGTATGGTGAGCAGCAAAGTCCATTGTTGGCCAAAGGGCGGGTAGCATTGGTACTTGAACTATTATCGCCGGCCCGGCGGCCATTGCAGATCACGCAAGATTTAGCTGCTTTTTGGCAGGGAGCATACCGGGAAGTGCAAAAAGAGATGAAAGGGCGCTACCCAAAACACCTATGGCCGGATGATCCGGCAAATGCGGCGCCAACCCGGCGGGTAAAAAAATATTCGCAGTAGAATTTAAGATGTTTTTTGCAGACGAATAAATTCATTAAAAAATATATGAATACCTGTGATTCAGCATTTGAATGGTTTTGGAGAATTTTGGAATGTCTGGTGAAGATCATGAACCAATCGGACGTAAAAGCAAGAAACCGGTATCCCGCCGTGAACCTCTATCGAAAAGACGGCATCTGTTGGATGATGATTATGATGATGGCTACGAAGATGAAGGGGATCAACCCATGACAAAGAGAGGAAAGTATTTCCATCCACCTAAGAAAAAGTGGCGTTGGTTCTGGCTGTTATTCAAGATATTTATTGTTTTTGCTATGTTGATAGTGGCTTATGGTATTTATCTGGATGGCAAAATTCGTGACCGTATTGACGGAAAAGTCTGGGATCTGCCTGCGGCAGTTTATGGTCGGATGGTCAACCTTGAACCGGGCATGAACTACAGTAAAAAAGAGATGGTACATCTGCTGGAAGGAATGCAGTATCGTCAAGTGACGAAAATTACCCGTCCTGGGGAGTTTTCTGTCAGAGGCGAAACGATTGAAATGCTGCGTCGTCCATTTGATTTCCCTGACAGTAAAGAAGGGCAGATCCACGCGCTTTTGACTTTCAGTGATAACCGTCTGGCAGGGATAGAAAATATAGAAAACCAACGTCAATTTGGTTTCTTCCGTCTTGATCCCAAGCTAATTACCATGTTGCAGTCACCCAATGGTGAGCAGCGATTATTTGTGCAGCGCTCTGGTTTTCCTGATTTACTGGTCAATACCTTGCTGGCGACAGAAGATCGTCATTTCTATCAACATGATGGTATCCGTATCCTTTCTATCGGGCGTGCGGTGCTGGCTAATCTGACGGCGGGGCGCACTGTTCAGGGGGGAAGTACCCTGACGCAGCAATTGGTCAAAAACTTGTTCCTGACCAATGAGCGTACCTTGGTGCGTAAAGCGAATGAAGCTTACATGGCGGTTTTGATGGATTACCGCTACAGCAAAGATCGTATTCTCGAACTGTATCTAAACGAAGTGTATTTGGGGCAAAGTGGTGATGAACAGATTCGGGGATTCCCGCTGGCGAGTCTTTATTATTTTGGCCGCCCGGTGGATGAACTGAGTTTGGATCAGCAGGCGTTGCTGGTCGGTATGGTGAAAGGTGCTTCACTTTATAACCCATGGCGTAATCCGAAACTGGCTCTTGAGCGCCGTAATGTGGTGCTTAAACTTTTGCAAAATCAGCAAATTATTGATGAGGACCTTTATAAACTACTGAGCGCCCGTCCACTGGGGGTAAAACCGAAAAGTGGTGTCATCACGCCACAACCTGCGTTTATGCAACTGATTCGTCAGGAGTTGCAGGACAAACTGGGCGATAAAGTTAATGATTTATCTGGCGTGAAAATCTTTACGACTCTTGATCCGGTATCCCAAGATGCGGCTGAAAACGCAGTGGAAGAGGGAATTGCTAGCCTGAGAAAAACCCGCAAAATCGCCGATCTTGAAGGAGCAATGGTGGTTATCGATCGCATTAGTGGTGAAATCAGGGCGATGGTTGGTGGTTCTCAACCGCAGTATGCCGGATTTAACCGCGCCATGATGGCGCGCCGCCCGATTGGTTCTTTAGCAAAACCTTCTACTTATCTGGCTGCACTGAGTGAACCTGATCAGTATCGATTGAATACCTGGCTGGCGGATGAACCCCTTTCCGTGAAACAGCCGAACAGTAAGGTTTGGGAGCCGAAAAACTATGACCGTCGTTTCCGTGGACGTGTCATGTTGGTGGATGCATTGACTCATTCACTGAATATTCCGACGGTGAATCTTGGATTGGCTGTTGGCCTTGATCATGTAAGCAATACACTGATCCGGCTTGGTGTTCCGGCTGAGGTTATCCAGCAGGTTCCGGCTATGTTACTGGGTTCTCTCAGCTTGACACCGCTGGAAGTCGCTCAGGAATATCAAACGATGACTAGTGGCGGCAACCGCGCAACGCTTTCTGCGTTACGTTCTGTCATTGCAGAAGATGGCACTGTGATATATCAGAGTTACCCGCAGGCTGAACGGGCTGTACCTGCTCAGGCGGCTTACCTGACACTGTATGGTATGCAGCAGGTTGTGGCGAATGGGACTTCCCGTTCTCTGACGGGTAAGTTTGGCCGTTATAATCTGGCAGGTAAAACTGGTACAACCAATGATCTGCGTGATAGCTGGTTTGCCGGGGTTGATGGCAAAGAAGTGGTGATTTCATGGGTTGGCCGGGATAACAACGATCCGACTAATCTGACCGGTGCCACTGGCGCGTTAAATGTGTATCGCCGTTATCTGGAAAATCAAACACCGCTGGTGCTGAATAACATTCCGCCAGAGGGGATTGTGGATATGGCGGTTAATGCAGATGGTAGCTTTAACTGTAGTGGCAGTGGTTGGAGAACATTGCCGGTTTGGACTTATGATCCACAGAGTCTGTGCCAGCAAACAGCGGTGTCAGCACCTGTTCAGCAACAAGAACAAGCGCCGGGCTGGTTGCGGGAGATGTTTGGTCAATAATGAATATTTGATCAGATGAATGACAAAGCGCTGATCTTCTGGTCAGCGCTTTGATTTTCTGAGTATTGTTTTTCGGCTGCAAAGCCACCGTTCACCGTTTTTTTCATCAGCTTCCCAAACATACCGCGTCATTACCTTTTCAGCTTTACACCATTATCGCAGTAGTAATGCTCATATATAAGGTTGTACTGATGCTGGAACCGAAGCTGAACCCGCAGATAACTTCGGCAGAATGGCGATATATCAGGTTCCGTCATCTCCTGTTCCCGTAACGCCGCAAAAACCAGAACCGCCTCCACAGGGCAAGCAACACCCACCTGAACCGGATAAACCGCAGGATAAAAAATTACCGTGGTATAAACGGTGGTTTAGCCGTGGCAAAGATAAAGCCGAAGCAGCCGCTACCGTTGTGGCCGCAACTGCCCGCAGCGCAGTAGCGGAAGGGGAAGGGCTGGTGATGCGTTACATTGGTGGAGGTGCTACCAGTGCCGGGCGCTGGTTGGCGGCACCGAATCCAGTAACGGTTGGGTTAATGGGGCTGTTTTATTCACCGGGGCTGAATGAAGGTGAAGAGGATTATTTAAGACGGTATCATCTTGGACAAATAGCTGAACAGTTCGATAAAGCACCAACCCGTGTTCGTTTCCGCTGGATCAGAGATGAAAAAAGCGGCAGGATGACTATTCAGGGGTATCACGTCAGCCCGGAAAGTGGGTTGGATAAAGTGCAGGTTCATATGATGAAGCTGAATCGGACCACGGGTAATTATGAGTTTTGGGAGCCGGGAGAGCACAGGCCGACGATTTTATGGACGCCGAACGAACAAGAGTTTAAAGTTCCGGCCCATACCGGGAATGAAGAACAGCCGTTTATTCCGTCACAAATAACCGTGTTGCCGATCCCGGATAAAGTGGGCAGTGATATTGAATCGCTACCGATGCCGGAAGAGAAGGATTTCCGCGATTATATTTTGGTACTCCCTATTCCGAATATGCCGCCGGTGTATGTGTATTTGAGTAAACCGCCGGTGAAATTGTTTGAAGTGGATTTGTACAGCAATTTTGCGGGCAGACCAAGAAATGGAACACATGCTGATCATATGCCTTCGGCTGCTGCGGTTAAGGCAAGGTTAAAAGCGTTATATCCTAAATTATTACCTTCCGAATTAAATTCTGATTCTAAAAATATATCTGCAATTATTATTCCGGAAGAAGTACATCAAAAACTCAGTCAAACTTATGGAGGACGAAATTCGTCAGAACAGATTGAAAGAGATTCGCAAGATTTACGTGCGGCATTAGATAGGAACTTTGATGCTATAAAACCGAGCTTGAAAAGCTATGGTGCAACAGAAGTACAGCTTGAAAATGCTCGCCAGAGGATGCATAAACTAAACGAGGAACAGGGGTTGTATAAATGACAGTCAATGTAGAGGTACTAATAAACAATCTAGGAAGAACTTATCAGGAAATTTTTAATGAAGGGTTAATTCCTTATAAAACCAAACCTACAGGGTTTGCTGGAGATCCTGATATATCTTTAAATATGGCTAAAGAAGGTGTTTACTTGTCCTTTAGAAGGGTTAATAAAGTTTTATTTGCTATAGAGCTTACTTTAATTGACGAGAAGAAACCACAATACCGGTTTCCAAATGAGCTACCTTCACCATTAGTTCCGATGATGTCTCGGCAATGGGTTCATGAGCATTTTGGAAATCCTGAAAAATCACTTCCTCCACAGAAAATATTAAAGAGAGATACTGGCTGGACAGAGTTATATACACTGCTAGATTTTCGTATTCCAACTAGTATGCAAATTAATTACGATTTACTAGAACGTGTTAAAGTAGTGGCATTCTTACCTACATCAGAAGTACGTTGGTAGTCAATAATAAATATGGGAGATTTTTTAAGAGCCAATTCGTTTGCGAGCAGCTTGGAAATCCAAATCGCAGATGAATTGCTTTCACCAAGAACAGGGGTTATATAAGTAATGGTGGTTAATGTTGAAGTGTTAATAAATAGTCTAAGAAAATCTTATTAGGAAATTTTTTATTGAAGAGCAATCTCTTAATTATTTTTCTTTTTTCCAAAAATGGATATAAGCATTAACAGAGTCTTTTCATTTCTCACTGATAGTTTTATAATAAGCCGGTTTTAAACTGTTTTAAAAGTCATGGTGTTAATCCTTGGTTTTAATCGGTATAAAGTTTTAACCATTTTTTTAACTATGGTTTTTACCACTTTTAACGTCTGCTTTTTATCAAGTTTAATCATCATGGCATATCGTGGTTTTACGTTTAATGAACGTTAATCATACCCGATTTTATTTTTACTGACGTTGTTTTACCGGAAATCTTTGGCAGTTTTAATAAATTACCACCCTTTATTTTATCTTGATAAATCAGTAAGTAACCTGATAAGATTAAAGATATCTTTACGGATAATCAGCTTTTTTAGGGCTTAAATCCTGCCAGATTACCCGTTTTATCCATTTTTTTATTGCGTTATTTTCAGGGTTTCCTTCATAAAATAATGGCGAGAAAGTATTTAAATACCAGTCTGTTCGGATAATATTTCTGTATTCGCATTTTTAAATGGTTATGGCAGTAAAATAAGCAGAGTATAGAATCGCTGATAAGAAACCCCACACTAATCGCTGGTGATTGAGCGTGGGGAGTAAATCACACAAGTCTATCGTAAATCAAATATCTTCAATGATTATGGTTTACCAATAAGTTTGATTCACGACTCTACATTTACAATGCTTGTTGCTTCAGGAACCTCAATTAATTTTCCTGACTTCACATTATAAATGTACCCATATATAGCGATATTTGCGGGCACAAGGGGGTGAGTACGAATACGGTGAATATCTTCAACTAAGCTATTAACTCGATTATCAATGGTAAGCCATTTGATATATTTTCCCTCGGATGAACCTGTGCCGTTGCCGATATCTTTAAATCCCTCATCTGTCATGATGACACTTTCCAGGCTGCTTTCCAGTAGATCGCCCATGATATTGTCTGTAAAAAGCTCCATCCCACAATGAGTATGATGAATGACAAACCACTCTTTTGTGCCGAAAAGTTTGTAAGAAATGATAAGTGAACGAATAGCATCATCACTGGCTCTTCCGCCTGCGTTACGAATAATATGAGCGTCACCTTCAGATAAACCTGCAAATTTTGCTGGGTCCAGCCTGGCATCCATACAAGTCAATATGGCAAATCGTCTGACAGCCGGTAAACCCAGATTTTTTTTATCATCACCAAAAGTTGCTGCATATGCAATATTAGCATCACTTATTTCTTTGATAACGTTGCTCATCCTCTCTCCTTCATATTTTCTGGTTTAGTAAATTATGATGTAAAACAAAAAGATAGAAATAAAACTCAACTTCTTGATAAAGCCAATATCTATTTAATAAATGAATATGAGTCTGAAAATACGGCATATATAAATAAAATTTATGAAAAATATATACTTGTATCCTTTGTTCTGGTCAAGTGAAACAGGGTGTTTTTTTGAAGGGCAACGGATTTATAACTTACCGTTAAATCGATAGCTCTTTATAGCATCATGTTTGGTCTATATTTTGATATTGTAGAGAAATTATTCATGAATGGGAGGAATCAAGCGGTGTGTTTGCCAGCGGTTTATCGGTTTGACTTTGATGAAGTTTTTATTCGGAAGGATACTGAGACCGGAGATGTAACACTGCCCCGTAATCTTTCCGACTGGGATGGTTTTTTTGCGGCATTGAAGGGGACAATGATTCCCGATGATTTTTTGAGTAAAGAAGAGCGGTGTCAGCAAGAGCAATCTCGTGATCCGTTCGAAGGATTGAAATAGCGCCACTTGATCTCCTTATTGCAGTGCACGCGCTAAATATGAAAATGATACTGGTCACAAATGATCATGCACTGGGATTGCATACCGAAGATTGGACTGTTTAAGAGCGCCGTAGGAATGTAGAAATACGGCGCTGTTATTTGAAGCAAAAAAATTATTTTAATTTGGCAAAGCAGCGGGCGGCAGCGTCAGCAGTACGTTGAATATTTTCATCAGTATGAGCGATAGACATAAAACCCGCTTCAAATGCAGAAGGGGCTAAATAAACCCCTTCATCAAGCATCAGGTGGAAGAAACGTTTAAAGCGTTCAATATCGCAATTCATCACATCCTGATAACAGCTGACTTTTTCAGCATCAGTAAAGAAAATACCAAACATCCCGCCAACATGGTTAACCACCAGCGGAATGCCAGCCGCTTTTGCTGCTTTCGTCAGGCCAGTAGCCAAATTATCTGTCAGTTCAGTCAGGCGCTGATGTACGCCGGGCTGAGAGACTTCTTTCAGGCAAGCAAGACCCGCCGCCATAGCAATCGGGTTACCAGATAAGGTGCCAGCCTGATAAACCGGGCCGGTTGGCGCTAATTTTTCCATTACTTCATAGCGTCCACCGAAAGCACCAACGGGCATACCACCACCAATGATTTTGCCAAGGCAAGTCAGGTCAGGCTCTACATTGTAATAAGATTGCGCACCAGATAAGGCGACGCGGAAACCTGTCATCACTTCATCGATAATCAATAAAGCACCGAATTCATCACACAGCGCGCGTAAGCCAGGTAAAAATTCAGGTAGCGGTGGCACGCAGTTCATATTACCAGCAACGGGTTCGACAATAATACAGGCTATCTCTTCAGGATGTTTTTCAAACGCCTCCCGAACCGAATCCAAATCGTTATAGGTACAAGATAGTGTATGTTTGACGAAATCAACCGGAACTCCCGGAGAGTTTGGTTGGCCGATAGTCAGCGCGCCAGAACCGGCTTTTACCAGCAGGCAATCAGCGTGGCCGTGATAACAACCTTCGAATTTGATGATCTTATCGCGGTTGGTATAGCCACGCGCCAGACGGATAGCACTCATGGTCGCCTCTGTGCCTGAGTTGACCATGCGCACCATATCCATTGATGGCACCAGTTCAGTCACTAATTGAGCCATTTCTACTTCAGCGGCAGTGGGCGCACCAAAACTTAACCCTTGTTCGGCGGCTTTAATGACTGCATTTCGGATAGCGTTGTGGTTATGCCCCAGTACCATAGGGCCCCAAGAGCCGACGTAATCAATATAGGCTTTACCATCAACATCATAGAGATAGGCACCGTCAGCGTGTTTGATAAACCGAGGCGTACCGCCAACGCCGTTAAATGCACGTACCGGAGAATTGACGCCGCCGGGAATAAGCTGTTTGGCCTGAGAATAGAGGATTTCTGATTGGCTCATTAAAAGGCTCCTGAATGTAACTTTAAATGGGTTTATCGCTTGCCTCACTGATTATAATGATCTTAGGACGATAATTCCGGGTTTATTCTTTACGTAATCAAGGAATGGTGAATCGACCACTTTTTTATTGGCTGCAAGTGAAGACGCATTTCTAAACATTGGGCCATTATCTGTCATAATAAAAATCCCTGTATGCGTGACATCTAGTCCGGCAAGGTGTGTATATATTCCTATATAATCACCCGTCTTTAAGTTTTTAATAACGGAATCATTCACCTTATTACCAGGAATATATTTAATATCTCGGTTGATAACACCAAGTCCGGGGATATATTCGCCACCATCAGCTTTTCTATTCAGACTTTTTGTGATTTTTATGTAAGAAGAACTTATTTCATTCGTCACATCTTTGGCATTCAATTTTTTTCTGGTTGACCAGTCTGTGAAGAAATGTTTTCTTTGTAAGAAACTGATTTTTCCATCGATATACCTTGTCTGGATGAGATTTTTTATAAAATCCTGTTGATCACTCGATTTTCTTAAAGACTCTACATAGTCAAGAAAAGTAAAACAGTCCAGGCCGCTAAAATCTATTACTAATTTTTCAGGTTCAGTTGGGGAGCCGACCAGTTTGTTTGCGGCATAAGGCGTATCCAGGAATTGATAAGAGATATTTTTTATCATTTCGCCAGGATTGTCTTTATTTCCCGGTTTTGCCTGGTTTTCTATAATGTCATTCATTTTCTTCGAGGTATAACTGTCAATATCGACTGGCTTGCTATGGGCTACGCAGCCTGCAAGGGTGACAACCAGCATAAGTGGTAATATTTTTTGCATAAGAACTCCACATGGTGACTTTAATAAATATTCAATAAAGTAACTAATAATCATGATAAATCAATAAATTTTCCTTTTTATAGTGAATTAATTGACTGATGATTGAACTATACTTAATTCAGTATCCAGAAGGTGACTATTGATATCGTCTGAATTCTGCACATCTGTTGGTGGTTGTAACTGGTGGTCTCATTTGCCTCTTTAGGGAGAGGGTCAGTCAAGAGTTGCTGAAATGACAAAACTTGAACGAACTAACCAGGTATTAGATAATTCGAATTATTAATAAATCGGCAAATTTCTGTTGTCTTGTGAATGTCTTTGCCAGGTTCTGGTCTGGAGTAAAAAATGATGAGCGATGATATAGCATTACCTTTGCAGTTTACTGATGCTGCCGCCAGTAAAGTGAAAATCTTAGTTTCGGATGAAGAAAATCCAAACCTGCGTTTACGGGTTTATATCACAGGTGGTGGTTGCAGTGGTTTCCAGTACGGTTTTACCTTTGATGATCAGATCAATGAAGGCGATATGACCATTGAGAAGCAGGGTGTCGAGTTGGTTGTTGATCCGATGAGTCTGCAATATTTGGTTGGCGGTTGTGTTGATTATACTGAAGGTCTGGAAGGTTCACGCTTTATCGTCACCAACCCTAATGCTAAGACAACCTGCGGTTGTGGTTCTTCTTTCAGTATCTGATTCCAGTCTTTTCCCGCAATGGGTCTGTGAACAATATGACCCATTTTCGGGGATCCCTGCCATTCCACTAAACTATTTTGCTTTATCCGGACCCCTTATCGTTCAATTGCTGGCATAGCTGTTCGGCGGCCAGCACGATACGAGGCCCTGCGCGATGAAACCAATCTTCATGCAATGTAATCACTTTGGCCCTTAATTGAGGATGCCAGAAATTTTCAATTAATCTGGCTTGTTCTGGCCCACCACTGATAACAATCGTCTCAGGTTTCCGAGTGAGTACTTGCTCACGGCTTACCTGTGGCCAGGGAACGGGGCTGTCAGCAAAAATATTTCTGCCACCACAGATTGAAAGCACTTCACTTTGCAATGTCTGTCCTGAGGCAGTAAACAGAGACTGAGTGCCGAATTGTAAAAAGACAGGTTTTGGTGTGGCAGAGGTATATTTTTGTTTCAGAGCGGCAAACCGTTGACGAAGTTCAGTCGCCGCTTTTTTTGCCTGTTCAGGATGCGGGCTATATTCGGCCAGTCGTTCCAAATCCTGAGCTATCTGTTCGGTGGTTTTGGGGTCGGAATAAAAGATTTTAATACCAAAAGAGACGAGTTGTTCCAGTGGGCGTTGGGGATTACCGCCACGCCATGCCAGGATCATATCGGGTTTCAGTGTGACAATGCGTTCGAGATTAATGCCTTGCCAATTAGCTACTTGCTCAAGTTTACTGGCTTGAGGCGGATAATCAGAATAAGCACTGGCCGCGATCAGATTGTCACCTAATCCGGCAGCGTAGGCTAATTCTGTGGTTGACGGGGATAAACTGATGACCCGTAAAGGTGTGGCATACAAATAATGGCTGAAACCACTGAGAAACAGTAAAAGCGATAACCAAACTGAACCTGCGCTTTTTATCCATCTCATGAAAGTATGCCCTTTAATCTATAAATATTTCGCATGTTTCCGGCAGAACAGACACGCCCTTGATATCTTCTGAAAGTATTAATCAGGACGTGATTCTGTCAATAAAATATTATTTATTGTGACTCAGTGTTGCCAGCATTGCGTTAACCATTAATGTGGATTGGCGGGCTGCCACGGAAAGAAATTCGTCAAAACTGAGGTGAGATTTCTTATCTGCCACATCAGAGATAGCACGTACCACAACAAATGGAGTGTTGTATTGGTGGCAGACATGCCCTATCGCTGCCGCTTCCATTTCTACTGCGGTAACCTGTGGGAAAGTGGCTCGGATACGTGCCAGTGGTTCCGCACCGTTAATAAATGCGTCACCGCTGCAAATCAGCCCACGCATTGCATGCAAATCCAGTGAACGAATACATTTTTCTGCTAGTGCGATTAGCTGGTTATCCGCCAGGAACGCAGAGGGGCATTGCGCCATTTGACCTGGTTCATAACCAAAAGCGGTGACATCAGCATCATGATAGCGGACTTCGCTGGATACCACGATATCACCGATTTGCAATTTCGGATCAAGGCCACCTGCGGAGCCTGTGTTGATAATCACATCAGGTTGACAATGTTCAAGTAGTAAAGTCGTACCAATTGCAGCAGAGACTTTACCAATACCGGATTTTAACAGTGCGATCTCCACGCCGTTGAGCTTACCGGTATAGATTTCGCAGCCACCTCGTGACAATGTCTGGCGATCTTCAATTTGATCGCGAAGTAAAGTCACTTCTTGCTCCATAGCACCTATCACGCCTACTTTCATTGTGTCATACTCGCTGTTGATTAATTAATCATATAAAATCATTCAGTTCCTGAGTTTAACATTTAATGCAGAACAATCAGATAATCTGTGGTGTAAAACAGTGCTATCTCACAAGTCGGGGGATAAATGTCCGGGATAGATTTTCGTCAGAAGCTTAATTATCAACGTAAATACAGTCATTATGATGTTGATCCTAATGATGAAGAGCAAGTTATTCGCCAGTTTGAAAGTGATCGTGGGCGGATTATGAATTCAGCGGCTATTCGTCGTTTACAGCAGAAAGCACAGGTTTTTCCTCTGGAAAATAATGCCGCTGTCCGCAGTCGTCTGACTCATTCATTGGAAGTGCAACAGATTGGGCGCTATATTTCGAAAACGATTATCAATGAATTGAAAACGCGTAATTTGTTGGTTAAATATGGTCTGGATAAACGGCTGTTGTCATTTGAGAGCCTGATTGAAATGGCTTGTTTAATGCATGATATTGGTAATCCACCTTTTGGTCATTTTGGTGAAGCAGCAATTAAAGATTGGTTTACCAGAAAGCTCGATCTTAATTTTGCTCTGGAAAATATTGAGCGAAAAGATCAATGTGAAATAGCTGCATTGCATTTGTGCGGGGATGTGAAAAAAGATCTTTTCCGGCGTCAATTACGTAAAGATTTATGTCAGTTTGAAGGGAATGCTCAGGCTATCCGTATGATACATAGCCTGTTAAAACTCAATCTGACTTATGCTCAGATTGGCTGCATTCTAAAATATACTTGTCCTGCTTTTCGTCTTGAAAAGGAGCTGGAGCAATTTAATTACCTGATGAAAAAGCCGGGTTTTTATTGGTCGGAAGAGAATTTTGTCTGTGAATTACGCCGAGAGCTTAAAATGGGCGAATTCTGTCGTTTCCCACTGACTTATATTATGGAAGCCGCAGATGATATCTCTTATTGCATTGCTGATCTGGATGACGCTGTTGAAAAGGATATTTTTGGGGTAGATACGTTGATGGAGTATTTGGAACAGGAGTGGGAAGAGAACGGCGGCCATCGGTCTGGCGATCTGTTCGACGCTACTATTAGAAAAGCTTATAAGAGAACGAATGGTAACGAATTACGTCGAAGTCAGCAGGACCAATTTTTTATGTATTTGCGGGTTTATATTACCGGCAGGCTGGTACCTTACACTGCCCGTCGTTTTATTGATCATCTGCCTGCTGTTTTTGAGGGTTCATTTAATCAAGCGTTACTTGAAGATAAGAGCGAAGAGCATCGGTTGCTTAAGACGTTGAAGAACATTGCCTGTAAAAGAGTGTTTAATCATCCGGAAATTGAAGAGTTGGAATTGAAAGGGTATAAAATTATTAATGGGTTATTGGATTTTTATTGTCCGTTATTAAAGATGTCTCGTCAGAGTTTTATGCAATTAAACCAGAACAATTTCCATGAAGATTATTTTATTGAAACCCGGTTGCTACACAAACTTTCCACCAAGCATCGCTTGGCTTATAACGAAGCGGTAGAAGGCATTATCGCCACTGATGAATCTGAGAAAAACCTGATCGAATTCTACTATCGTGCTCGTCTTATTCAGGATTACATCAGTGGCATGACAGATAATTATGCTTATGAAGAATATCGGAAGTTTATCTGATCTCCTGTGGGAAACCTCGGCTTTCAGGCCTGTTTCTTCGTCAAATCTCCTGATTAAGAGACAGAGCCAGCCGATAACTTTCCACCCTATCTCCTGTAATGTAAACCAGTCTTCCCGTTTAATATTCGGGGTTAAATATGGACGGAGATACGTTTACCATCAGGAAGTTGAACATCACAAGGCTTAACTCTCCACCTAACGCTGCAACATAGCGTTTCAATGTTGAGAGTTTAGGGTCATTACCAGGCTGTTCCATTTTCGCAATAGTTGGTTGTTTGACCCCAAGTGCGGCTGCCAGCTCAGTTTGTGAGACATCAAGAGCCTCGTGGATCTGACAAAGCCCTATCTCCCGTTTCATTTCATCAACCTTTTTAGCAATCCTGCGGCGGCTTTCAGGGCTGCGTTTTTCAAACAGTTCATTAAGTGTGGTCATATTCATATCTTCAGTTCTGCGAGATGCTTCTTAAACTCAGCATCAGCAAGTTTGATCATATCCTTATAGAACCGTTTTTCGTTCTGATATTTTGGCCGTTACTCAATAGTTTTTGGGCAGCGGCAAGTACATGGTCAATTTCATCTGTCAGCTCCAGCAATTCAGGTTCTATATCGGTTAATGGAATGTTTTTTTGTAATTGTTGTTCAATTAATTGGCAGAGTGCTTTAAGTTGTGGCACGCCGCTGTAACAGCAACTACCGTGCAGCTTATGGATCTGCTGCTGATAATCGTCAACAATTTCTCCTGACAGAACTTTTTCTGTGATTGCTTTTATATCCGGCAGCAAATCCACCAGCATTTTTATCATTTCTTTAGCTAATTGTTCTTTTCCACCTGACTGTTGCAGCGCTAACGGCCAGTTAATATGTTGTGATTCCGGTATCTTAATATGACGGTTTAACACCGTTCTCAGACCATCTTCATCCAGCGGCTTGGTCAGAAAATCTTCAAATGGCGATTGATCTGCATCGCTCTTTGGCCGGCAGGTATAGGCTGTGACGGCGATAATGGGGGTATTACGGTGTTGTGGTAGTTGGTGGATGCGTTCAGCAGTACAGATGCCATCCATACCCGGCATATGGATATCCATCAGAATAACATCAAAATGGTGAGATTTTGCCGATTGTAAAGCGTTTTCTCCATTGCTACATGTCACTGTTTTTTCTACAACTTCTTTCAATAATGAGCCGATTAGTTTGAGGTTGGCTGGATTATCATCAACGGCCATGACTGTTATGGGTAAACGTGGGGATTGGATGATCGTTTTTTGGGGTACAACAGAGCCGGTTAGAATGAAATCATCTTTTCCCAGCCACAAATCAAAACGAAAAACGGAACCTTTTTTCGTCTCGCTGGTAAAACTGATATTACCACCCATTTCGCGGATCAATTTCCGGGTAATTACCAGACCAAGGCCGGTACCGCCATAACGGCGTGAAATACTGGCATCTGCCTGATGAAAGGCCTGAAACAGATGGGGCTGCTGTTCAGGGCTGATTCCGATACCGGTATCACGGACAGTAATCTCTAAATTGATTTTATGGGATTGTTGTTGTGCCAGATTGATTTCTATTTTCACAAAACCTTGTTCAGTAAATTTAATTGCGTTACCGATGATATTGATGAGTATTTGCTGGAGACGCGTAGGGTCGCCTATGACCAGATTCGGTATTTTGGGATCAACGTTGTGCGTTAACTGAATGCCTTTATTTTTGGCACTGGGCGTCAATAAAACCATTACCTCGTCAATGGTATCCTGTAGAAGAAATGGAATGTTTTCCAGTATCAGCTTATCCGCTTCAAGCCGGGAAAAGTCCAAAATATCATTGATAATATTCAACAGATGATTGGCAGAACGTTCAATAATATGCAGATATTCAGCTTGTTGTATTGTCAGAGAGGTTTTTAGTGTTTGGCGGGTAAAACCAATAACGCCATTAAGCGGTGTGCGTAATTCGTGGGACATATTTGCCAGAAATTCTGTTTTTATTCTGGCCGCTTCCTGAGCACGTTTTTTCGCTATTGCCAGTTCAACGTTCTGAATTTCGAACTGCTCCATCGTTTCCCGCAGATCCGAAGTTGCCTGATCAATATCATTCTGCATCTCTTCTTTATAGCTAGAAAGCGATTTTGCCATGGCATTAATGCCATTTTTCAGCGTATCCAATTCACCAAAATATTTCCCGTTGACACGGCTGTTTAACTGCCCCTGGCGAATTTTATCAACAGCACTGACCATATCGCTGATAGGTTTTGTGATTTTGCGCACCAAATGGTAGGCGAACAGTGATGCCCAGCCAAGACAAATCAGTAATAGCAATATAAAGATAACTATTTCTTTATATTGCTGTAAGTGAGCTGACCGTAAATCAAGATCAATGGCGATATAACCAATCGGATGTAGGGATGGGGTATCAGCGTTCTGATGATTCTGAGATAAATGGCGCTCTGAGATAATCGGCATGCGTAAAATGATACTGTTTTTGACCTCTATTTTGGTCAGGAGTGTTGGCAGTGGCGTACCTGGTGCGATCTGTAGTTGAGCTGAATTGTATTTATAGTTTGATATATCAAATAACTGATTATCATCATTAAAAATGGCAATTGCCCGAACTATCTCAAAGTTTCTGCGATGAAGCCGGGTTATCAATGAGTTGACGCGTTCACGGTTATGCAGGTTTATCCCGATTTCACTGGCAATCGAAAGCGGTTCGATAATACTGACCCCGGATCGAACGATTTGGTTTTTCAGTTCACGATAGTGATAGCAGAGAAACGATATACTGAAAAACATGCCAATCAGTAAAATCGGAATCAGGATCAGGCTCATCATTCGGATGCGTAAGCTATATTTGGTCATAGGCGTCCATTATGGGAAAATAA
Source organism: Photorhabdus stackebrandtii (assembly GCF_011189495.1). Taxonomy (NCBI): domain Bacteria; kingdom Pseudomonadati; phylum Pseudomonadota; class Gammaproteobacteria; order Enterobacterales; family Morganellaceae; genus Photorhabdus; species Photorhabdus stackebrandtii. The sequence goes on along the minus strand of NZ_PUJV01000004.1, from coordinate 208,045 downwards.
GAACTTAATAATTCATAGTCCGTAAGAATCATGGTGCAATTTTATTCCCCCAATCGCCGAACAGTAAACCGGCATATCATCACAGTCACTGCTGATAATCTGGATGCCCAAGGACAGGGTGTAGCTCGTTATCAGGGTAAAACCATTTTTGTCGCCGGATTATTGCCCGGTGAACAGGCACAAGTACAACTAACGGAAGAGAAGCGCCAGTTTGCAAAAGCAAAGTTGGTTAAACGTCTATCTGACAGTCCATATCGTGTAAATCCCCGCTGTCCACATTTTGGAACATGTGGCGGTTGCCAGCAACAACATGTTGCCCCTGATTTACAGCGTGAGAGTAAAGTCAGTGTTTTGGAACATCTTATCAGGCGGGAAACAGGTATAACTGTTTCCGCCAAGCCGGTGATTCTCAGCCCTGAATATGGTTACCGGCGCCGCGCAAGGCTTGGCTTACATTATCAGATAAAACAACGTCAACTTGTGATGGGGTTTCGTCAGAATCAATCCAGTGAATTAGTTGCGATAAAAACATGCCCTGTTTTACAGCCTGAATTGGAACGGTTATTGCAGCCGCTATCTCAGTGTCTCAATGATCTGAAAGCGGCTAAACGGTTGGGACATGTGGAATTGGTGCTGGCAGATAACGGCCCATTAATTATATTGCGCCACCTTGATCCCCTGAAAGGGGAGGACAAAGCGAAATTATGCATGTTTTCTGTGCAACACAATGTGGCTATCTATCTGGCGGCAGATGAAACCTCACTTGAATCACTGAATGAACAACCGGAACCTTGGTATCAGGTGGGTGGCCTGAAACTGGTTTTCAGTCCAAGAGATTTTATTCAGGTTAACGATGAAATAAATCAACAAATGGTTGCTCAGGCGATGGAGTGGCTTGATTTACAACCGAATGACAGGGTGCTCGACCTGTTCTGTGGTATGGGGAATTTTACCTTGCCTATTGGCCGGATAGTTCAGTCGGTAGTTGGAGTGGAAGGGGTTGCCACACTGGTAGCGAATGGGCAATATAATGCCAGATTAAATAATTTGGATAACATATCTTTCTTCCATGAAAACCTGGAAGCGGATATACATCGTCAACCCTGGGCGAAACTGGGGTTTAACAAGGTCTTATTAGATCCGGCGCGTGCTGGTGCGGCAGGAGTCATGTCACACATCGTCGAACTGGCCCCTGAAAAAGTGGTCTACGTCTCTTGTAATCCAACAACATTGGCGCGGGACAGTAAGATTCTGCTTGAGGCTGGTTATCATATTATCAGTGTGCGGATGCTGGATATGTTTCCGCATACAGGCCATCTGGAGTCAATGGCGCTATTTAGCCGCCAGGTCGTGGTTGGGTAGACGCCGTGAAGTAGTCAGGAGAGATTATGGTTGCGGTAAGAAGTGCTCATTTAACCCCTGCGGGAGAGTTTGCAGTAAATAAGTGGATCGCCAGTTTAAATATAGCGAATCTTCAATTGGGTGAGAAATTAGCCGAAACCTGGCATTATTGTCACGAAAAAGCGCAAAATCATCCTGATTCAGAACTTCTGTTGTGGCGTGGCGTAGAAATGGTTGAGATCCTTTCCACGCTGAATATGGATAATGACAGTATGCGCGCTGCGCTACTGTTTCCGCTGGTTGATGCCAAATTGCTCAACAATGAAACCGTTACAGCGGCGTTTGGCGGCGCGATCATCAATCTGGTGAAAGGTGTCATGGATATGGACGCTATTCGTCAGTTAAAAGCCACGCATAATGATTCGACCTGTTCTGTGCAGGTTGATAATGTCCGCCGGATGTTGTTGGCAATGGTAGAAGATTTTCGCTGTGTTGTTATCAAGCTGGCGGAACGTATTGCCCATCTGCGGGTAGTGAAGGAGGCGACTGAAGATGAGCGTGTATTGGTTGCTAAAGAGTGCTCCAATATTTATGCGCCACTTGCTAACCGCCTGGGGATTGGTCAACTCAAATGGGAACTTGAGGATTATTGTTTCCGTTATCTCCATCCTGATGAATATAAAAAAATTGCTAACTTACTGCATGAGCGCCGGATTGATCGTGAACAGTATATTGATCACTTTGTCAGCACATTGCGTAAATATATGCTCAAAGAGAGCGTAACAACTGAAATATACGGACGACCTAAACATATCTACAGCATCTGGCGCAAAATGCAGAAAAAATCATTGGCATTTGATGAGTTGTTTGATGTCCGGGCTGTGCGGATTGTAGTTGAACGCTTGCAGGATTGTTATGCGGCACTGGGGATAGTACATACTCACTATCGTCATTTGCCGGATGAATTCGATGATTATGTTGCCAACCCGAAACCTAATGGTTACCAATCCATTCATACCGTAGTGCTTGGGCCGGGTGGTAAGACATTGGAAATTCAGATCCGTACCCGTCAGATGCATGAAGATGCGGAATTGGGAATAGCTGCACACTGGAAATATAAAGAGGGTGCGACGGCGGTTGGTCGAGCGGGGTATGAAGGACGTATTGCATGGCTGCGTAAACTGATCGCATGGCAGGAAGAGATGGCTGATTCTGGCGAGATGCTGGATGAGGTTCGCAGCCAGGTGTTTGATGATCGGGTATATGTATTTACGCCGAAAGGGGATGTTATTGATCTGCCTGCCGGTTCTACGCCACTGGATTTTGCCTACCATATTCACAGCGATGTGGGACATCGTTGTATTGGGGCAAAAATTAGTGGTCGAATTGTGCCATTTAGCTATCAATTACAGATGGGTGATCAGGTTGACATCATCACGCAGAAACATCCGAATCCAAGCCGTGATTGGTTGAATCCAAATCTGGGGTATGTCACCACCAGCCGTGGCCGGGCGAAAATTCATAACTGGTTCCGCAAACAGGATCGGGATAAGAACATCATTGCAGGTCGTCAGATGTTGGATAACGAACTGGCCCACTTAGATATCAGCCTGAAAGAAGCGGAAAAGCTGCTAATTGCGCGTTATAACGTTCATACCCTTGATGAAGTGCTAGCGGGAATTGGTGTTGGTGACATCCGCATCAACCAGTTGACTAATTTTCTGCAAAGCAAACTCAATAAAACCACTGCGGAAGATGCAGATCGGGAAGCGCTTCGCAATCTGGAGAGCAAATCCCATCTGCAGCGTAGTTCTGCTAAAGATAACGGACGGATTGTGGTAGAAGGTGTTGGTAACCTGATGCATCACATTGCCCGTTGCTGCCAGCCAATTCCGGGTGATGAAATTGTTGGTTTTATCACCCGTGGCCGGGGAATTTCCATCCACTGGGCTGATTGTGAACAGTTGGCGGATTTGCAGGCAAGTGCGCCTGAAAGGGTGGTGGATGCGGTTTGGGGAGAAAGCTATTCCAGTGGTTACTCACTGATTGTGCGTGTGATTGCGAATGATCGCAGTGGATTACTGCGTGATATCACCACGATCCTGGCGAATGAAAAGGTGAACGTGCTTGGGGTGAGCAGCCGCAGTGATGTAAAGCAGCAGATTGCCACCATTGATATGAATATTGAGATTTATAACCTGCAAGTGCTGGGACGGATATTGGCGAAAACCAATCAATTACCGGATGTCATTGAAGCCAAACGTCTTCATGGCAACTGACCGCAGGGAAATTAGGATAAAAAATGAAGTCACCCGCTATAGAACGGTTACTGGGGATTATGGCGCAGTTGCGCCACCCTCAACAGGGATGTCCTTGGGATAAAGAACAGACATTCAAAACTATCGTACCTTATACATTAGAAGAGACATATGAAGTCATTGATGCCATTGAACGTGGCGATTTTTCTGATCTAAAAGAAGAACTGGGCGATCTATTATTTCAGGTGGTGTTCTATGCTGAAATGGGCAAAGAGCAGCAATTATTTGATTTTGATGACATCTGCAATGCCATTAGCGACAAGCTGGAGCGCCGCCATCCGCATATTTTTGAGTCGCAGCAAAATATCCGTAGTGACGTGGCTATCAGTGGCTGGGAAAAACGCAAGGCGCAGGAAAGAGCACAAAAAGATCTTCATTCGCTCCTTGACGACATTCCGGCAAGCCTGCCGGCGTTAATGAAAGCGTATAAAATGCAGAAACGTTGCGCTTCCGTCGGTTTTGACTGGGACACTCTGGGGCCCGTGTTAGACAAAGTTTATGAAGAGATCGACGAAGTGATGGATGAGGCTCGTCAGGCAGTTGTTGATGAGCCGCATTTGGAAGAAGAGATTGGTGACTTGCTGTTTGCCGTTGTGAATTTGTCGCGCCATTTGGGGTATAAACCTGAAATCGCGTTGCAAAAAGCGTGTAATAAGTTTGAGCATCGTTTTAAAGGCGTGGAAAAGCTGATCTTGGACAAAGGCCAGACGTTGGAAGCGGCGACATTGGAAGAGATGGAACAAATGTGGCAACAGGTTAAGAAACAATAAGTTGAAGGAATAGCCTGAAAGCTGAAATTTTTAGTTTTTTGACAGGAAAATTTATGTTGAATAAATTTTCCTGATCTTCGCGTAAGAAAGGATTAAGTGTTTCTGGATTGGCTATTCTATTATTTCGTGATGAATGTCTTGCTCGTTTTTCCAATGATAAATTTTTTTCAAAAAAGAATATTCTCAAGAATAGAGGGTAATATTGGAATATCATTCTCACCATTACCCAATAATTTTAAATGCACGGAAGAGGTTTACTCAATGCTGATGGATATCAATATATTTATACATCAAAAGGAAAATCAATGCCGATTGTATTTAAGTAAAAACCAATGTATTGTGTTTAGTAACTATTTGTATTTACATTCCAGGATGAAGTTTCCAAAAGACTCACAAAGGACGTTATTTAGATTCTGGTTTTAGAGGGTTGTATGAATTTAATAATAGCTGATGCATTGGAGTATAAAGGCAGGATAAAAAAATTTGCTTCCGGGAATAAAAATGTCATTATATTTCTCTGTCTTTTATTACTCCCGGCAAAAGCTAGTGGTATAATTGAAATCTTAATTGTTTTTTCTTCGAATATTGTTACGCCAGGGAGTTACATTAAATCATTTTATTTCTCTTCCATATCGTTAATAATTTATGTGTTATTTTATTTGGTTAACATAAGATTTTTACCTACGGCAAGAAAAAATTCATTTGTTGTTTCTTTGGTAGATAAAAAAACATTGTTTCTTTGTAGTGTCGTTTTTTTTATTTACAGTGCTTTTCCGATGATTATTTTCTTTTTCTTGGGTTTTTCTCTGGAAATGTTAATTTTTTGTATTATTTCTCATCTATGTTATTTTTGATTATTTCTTTTGCTGTAATTGGATTTTGCCTATTTGAGTTAAACTTCTTATGTTTTGTTTTTGCATTCTTTATTCTATCTGCATCATTTAGAAATGGAATATTATATAATTTTATTTTCACGTTAACTATTTTATTGATGGCATATACCCTATAGATTTCAAGATGCATCGAGACGGCAAGGGAGCGAATCCCCGGGAGCATAGCGAACTATGTGACCGGGGTGAGCGAGTGCAGCCAACAAAGAGGCAACTTGAAAGATAACGGGTATATAGATTATATTTAAACCCTATGTGATGTTACCCAATTAATCAAAACAAGAAGTTGCTTTTATCAGGATTCTTTTCATTACCTTATATTATAAATCTCCGATATTATTTTCATAAAAATAAAATATCGTCACTGATTATGTTATTATTTGTTATAATATTATATATATTATGTGAAAGTGCCTTTTCTCAAATTCCAGCCAAGGCTGATTATATATTATTAGCATATTTCAGTGTTGTTACATATATATGCATGTTATTGTTCTATGATTTTTCATATATTGAAATGAATTATCTTTCATATTTGTATAATTTTTTGTCTATGCGGAAAATTTTGTTTTATAATTATTGCCTTTCTTTGTTTTTATTTTCTTTTTTAATTTTTCCTTTTTGTTTTCTGGTTGTTAAATCATTTCCTGTTATTATGTTTATATCTTATGTTTTTCTTTCAGTTATTTTGTCATTTATTTCTCTATTAAGAACACAGTACACGAAACTTATTATTCTTTGTGTTGTTTTATTTTTTACATATTTTTTGGGGTTATTTATGCTTGAAGTTATTGAACTGGAAGTTATTATTAATGATAAAACTATTTTTTCAAGAGTTAATTGTAATTTTTATGTCGGACTAAACCGTATTGCGGGAATTAACGGTGCGGGTAAAACGACTTTTCTTTCAAGTATTGCTGATGTAAATAAAGTTAAAAAAGGAATAGTTAACTTTATAGAAAAGGAGAAAAAATATCGATTTAGTTTACAGAAACATGGTTTTTATCTTTCAGATGATGTTGATTTTTATAACTTTATCACTGGAATAGATGTGATAAAACTAGGGAAACGTTATAGGAAAAGTAATCTAAAACATCCATTAGACTACTATTTAAATGGTTTTGGCATATCTAAATATTCTGGTATTGAATATTGGAAAATGTCACTTGGGACAAAAAAGAAATTTTTATTGACATCGGCTTTTATGACAGATGCAGATGTTTATATTTTTGATGAGCCAACAAATGGCCTTGACTCAGATTCTATAACATTTTTAATAGCGTTGATGATTTCTCTCGCAGAAGAGAAAATTGTTATTTTTAGTTCACATGATGACAGTTTTTTACAAGCATTAAGTTTCACTACCTATGAAATAAATGGTAATAAAATAATGTATCATGGTAAATAAAATATTTTGGTAATATTGATAGCTGTACTATGGTCGTAAATAAATATTATGTGGCGATTTTACATAATAAATGCAAAATTATAACGTTGAAAGTAACCTGATTCGTATGTTGTTAAATCGTTTATTTAAGGATTTTGTTATTCGGATTTTTGTTTATCCTTTTTTCAGTAAACATAAGCATTAATAAAGCCAGTTTTTTTCTTATTTTTCACTGATGGCTTTATAATTGGCTGGTTTTAAACTATGATTAAAAATCATTTAAATATTTTTGGCATATTAGGTAACTTGAGTTTCGTTTGAGAAGGGAACTAACGTGTCTCAGACACGATCAGCATTTTTGACGAAAAATTAGCGGGATTTGCTGTTTTTTTGCTTAGTTTTCCTTCAGTATAAAAGAAAGTATGTTACTATTCGCCTATGAAAAGAAAAAATACACCAACGCCACATGATGCTGTTTTTAAACATTTTTTAAGTCATGTGGATACTGCCAGAGACTTTTTGGAAATACACCTGCCGGCGACATTACGGGCAGTTTGTGATCTTGATACATTACGGTTGGAATCAGGGTCGTTTATTGAGGATAATCTGCGCGCACATTATTCTGATATCCTGTATTCGCTAAAAACAGTGCAGGGTGACGGATACGTATATTGCGTGATTGAGCATCAGAGTTCCCCGGATAAGATGATGGCATTCCGGCTGATGCGATACAGTATTTCCGCAATGCAGCGGCATCTGGAACAGGGACATGAAAAATTGCCGCTGGTCATTCCGGTATTGTTTTATCATGGTAAAACTCGGCCGTATCCGTGGAGTACCAACTGGTTTGACTGTTTTGATGTTCCGGCATTGGCGAAGGAAGTCTATTCTGCCGCATTCCCTTTGGTGGATGTGACGGTGATTCCGAACGATGAAATTTTAACGCACAAACGGATTGCGCTGCTGGAGATGGTGCAAAAGCATATCCGGCAGCGTGATATGGCGGAGTTACTGCAAGAACTGATCATACTGCTGACATATGATTACTATACGGATGAGCAGTTGAAAAGCGTGTTAAACTACTTGTTACAGGCGGGAGATACCGCCGACCCTGAAGGGTTCATTCGGCGACTGGCAGAGCAGTCCCCGAAGTATGAGGAGGTACTGATGACTATAGCGCAGAAACTGGAGCAGAAAGGGCGCCAGGAAGGACGTCAGGAAGGACGTCAGGAAGGGCGTCAGGAAGGACGTCAGGAAGGACGTCAGGAAGGACGTCAGGAAGGGCGCCAAGAGGCAACTCTAAAAATCGCGCATGCATTGCTGAACAGCGGAATCGATCGTGAAACGGTGATGAAAACCACCGGTTTGAGTGAGAACGAGCTTGAGCAAATACGCCACTAATTCACACTGAGAGTCTTTATCGGTGTAAAGATTCATGTGTAAATGCCCGAAGCGCATAGAAACGGTACACCATTTGGGTGAGTTCGGGTTTGTATTGCTCGGGCATTCCGCTTTTGAATAAAATAAAGCTGATGAGTTGTTTGTGTCAGTCTAGACAAGGATTGGTGGTTGAAAAGAAAGTCAAAATACTTATTGCAGGCGGAGGATGACGCCTGTAAAGAGCTTTATTTAGCGATTGGCAGAGCAGTCCCCGAAGTATGAGGAGGTACTGATGACTATAGCGCAGAAACTGGAGCAGAAAGGGCGTCAGGAAGGACGCCAAGAAGGACGTCAGGAGGGGAGCCAAGAGGCAACTCTAAAAATCGCGCATGCATTGCTGAACAGCGGAATCGATCGTGAAACGGTGATGAAAACCACCGGTCTGAGTGAGAACGAGCTTGAGCAAATATGCCACTAATTCACACTGAGAGTCTTTATCGGTGTAAAGATTCATGTGTAAATGCCCGAAGTGCATAGAAACGGCACACCATTTGGGTGAATTCGGGTTTGTGCTGATAATTTTTCAAAAAGGCGCTTACGATTGCTGAAAAAGGAAATGCAAGTAAAAAGGAGAAAATACACCATGTTAAAAAGATGAGAAGCCTGTAAAATTATTCTCATTACGGGAGTTTTCTTATTTTTTAATTAAAAATTCATTTAATACATGGCTTTAAGGAGCAATTTTTGTCAATTTAATGGTTTTTTCGTTTTCTGATCTCTATTTAACTTCTCTATTTTAATTAAACTGATAATTAAGTTTTCTCGTTTTTCTGTATTTGATTTTTTAGGTTTAAAACCAGAGAGTAACAGATGTGTTAATGGTATTAAAACAACGCTTATTTCTTTAATAATCTTTAATGTTTTTAAACATATTTGTGCTTTTTTACTAATGATTTGCTTAATACGGTTAATTCTATTAAATGTTTTAATATAATCTTATGTTTTTGTTATTGGATTAATGTTTTCATTTTGCCGTTTTATTAATCAATTTAAAACCCGTTTTTCCTGTTGTTTTCTCTTTCTAATGTCAGCAGAGCATTGAATCTTTTACCCGCTTTAAAAAATCCTTAATCACTGTTTTTTACTTTTAATGATTAAAGTCTTTAACTGTTTTTTCAAGATTTTAAAACCACCTTGACAGGTGAAAAACCGTTTTTTTTAACTGCTGTTTTATCACATTTAGATAAAGCGTGTGAAATGCCGCCCAATAAGGGCAGCGATTAAACCTCAGTAATTAATGGTAATAATCCCAAATTTAATAACTGAATTTCAATATCATTGGCTTTATCAATATCATCCTGATTTTCGCCGTTAAAAATGCCTTTTTTGGTGATAATTAATGTACCCAATTGTTCTTTATCATTTGCAATCGGCAAGATTTCATCTGCCATTGGTAACAATGAGGGATCTATTATGGAGGGTAAATAAATCATCCAGCCGGCACTTAACCTGTCGGGGAATACCTGATTTCGCTTCAAGGTATATCCGTTAGTTTCTACCATAATATAGGGGGCATTACGGCTGAAAACCAAAAAGGTAATAAAATCAATTAATCGTGAAAATTGAAATTCTTTTTCGTCAATATTGAGATCTATTCTTACCTTAGTTTGTCCTAACCTGTCTCTACGATAGTTCTCATAAAATAGGGAACAGCCAAATTCATCATTTTCGCCATCCCAGATTTTTTTTCCTATAAAAGGGAAATCTTCTTTGTAACTTTTTTCAAACACCTGAAACGCTTTTTCCGTCGGGTGGTCCCCTTCAAAAACAAGGTATTCCAATGCTTCTTTACGAGTATGACCTGTCAAATACCAGGTCTTATGACGGCAAAAAAAGTGATCGATTTGCTGAGTAATTCGATACAAATCAGCCAATACTATTTGGGGAGTCAACGGTTCTTGCTGGTCAAAATACAGCTTTATTTCTGGTGATAAAATAGTCATTTATTGTCTCGTATTATCTGAGTAAAGGGGTGTGAAATACTTTAATATTGAAATATTCAGCAAACTCCTGTGAGTAGTAAGCGGCGCTTACAGGCTCCATAAAATGCCAGTGGGAGAGTGGAATATCATTCAATGAGGCGCACACATCTTGTTGTCGTCTACCCTGCTTTTTCATGGATTCATCACCAGTCCACCATATCACTGGCTTTCCCTTCCTAAAAAACTGATCATATTTAGCCTTGGATTCCAGAAACAGGCATGCTTTTGGTCGCCAGCCATCGAAGCTGACTCCCAGACATTCCCATACCTGTATGAGTTTTGCGTCCGGTTTGTAAACGGTTTTGGCTATCTGGATTTGATAATCAAGGGTCACCTGCGAGTATGAACGGGTGCTTTCCCAGCTGGGACTTACTTTCTCAATGGCTGGACACGCCTTGCATTTTTCCCTTGTTGTACTGATCGCGTCCGTTTGGGCTTCAGCTTGCTCTTTTTCATCATCCTTGTCTTTTGTCATCTCCGTAACGCCGAGGCCAACACCAACGCCAACCAATATGCCCGCAAGGGCTGATGCTGCATATTCGGCAGCAGTCAGGGCTACCGGAATTACCAGAGGTAAAGGCATGTTAATTTCTCCTTTTCAACAAGTTATCTATTATCCTCAAGATATCTTTGTATTGTTGTTCCGGGTTTTCTCCTGCTTCAAGGGCATTTTTGATTTCTGGTACACCATGGAAATTAAGATTAAATGCAGTTAAATAAAGGTATGATCTAACCAGTTTTTTATCTTTAAAGCCCAGCTCGCTGATTAAATACCGATACGCCTCTTTCAGTCGCTTATGCAAATTTTTTTCATCCTCATGCACAACCAAGTCGGCATGTTCTGACAAAATGCATTGCCTGATTTTTTCAATATAAGTATTGTCCTCTAGATCTATAATTTTATCGAATTGTTCCTGAGTGAGTTTAATCATGGCATTGCTCCTTAACTCATAAGCTACTATTACCTATATTGGGCCTTTTATCTGTGTGCAATTTAGACGAAACGATCACCATGGAAGCAATCATACTGTTTTTTAATCAATTAAGGCAATAAATTCATTCGAAATTGAGAAGAGACAATAACGATTGGCTTCATGAAAAATGAAGTTTGTGTCTGTACACATGTCTACATTGAAAATGCTGTGGAGGGGGAAAATACCTTATTTTCGTGCAGATTATTTGTAGCGAATTTAAGGTTCGGGTATACTGCTTTCCCGTCCTGGTTATATCCATCATCTTTAAACCTAAACTTTCAGGCTCAGCATGAAAACTAATTATATTTTTGTGACCGGCGGGGTCGTATCCTCTCTGGGTAAAGGCATTGCCGCAGCCTCTTTGGCCGCTATACTCGAAGCCCGTGGACTTAATGTCACTATTATGAAACTGGATCCGTACATCAACGTCGATCCGGGGACGATGAGCCCAATCCAGCATGGGGAAGTTTTTGTTACCGAAGACGGCGCTGAAACTGATCTCGATTTAGGTCACTATGAGCGTTTCATCCGCACTAAAATGACCCGCCGTAATAACTTCACCACAGGCAGGGTTTATTCCGAAGTTTTGCGTAAAGAGCGCCGTGGCGATTATCTGGGCGCAACCATTCAGGTTATTCCTCACATCACCAATGAAATCAAAGATCGCATCATCAGTGGTGGTGAAGGTCATGATGTCGTGTTGGTGGAAGTCGGCGGTACTGTCGGTGATATCGAATCATTGCCATTCCTTGAAGCTATTCGTCAAATGGCAGTAGAAGTTGGCCGTGAACATACGTTATATCTGCACCTGACACTTGTTCCTTATCTGGCAGCGGCTGGGGAAGTAAAAACCAAGCCAACTCAGCATTCAGTAAAAGAGCTGCTTTCTATCGGTATTCAGCCGGATATTCTGATTTGTCGTTCAGATCGCGTCATTCCTGCTAATGAGCGGGCAAAAATTGCCCTTTTCTGCAATGTGCCGGAGAAAGCGGTTATCTCCCTGAAAGACGTTGATTCCATTTATAAAATTCCAGGGCTATTGAAATCTCAGGGTTTAGATGATTATATTTGTAAACGATTCAGCTTTGATTGCCCGGAAGCAAATTTGTCCGAATGGGAGCAGGTCATTTACGAAGAAGCGAATCCTTCCGGTGAAGTCACTATCGGCATGGTGGGTAAGTATATTGAACTGCCTGATGCATACAAATCTGTGATTGAAGCGTTGAAGCACGGTGGATTGAAAAATCGTCTGACGGTTAACATCAAGCTGATTGATTCCCAGGATATTGAAACCCGTGGCGTTGAATTATTGAAGGGGTTGGATGCGATTCTGGTCCCTGGTGGTTTCGGTGGCCGTGGTGTGGAAGGAAAAATCATGACAGCCCGCTATGCCCGTGAGAATAAAATCCCTTATCTGGGGATTTGTCTCGGCATGCAGGTGGCATTGATTGAGTTCTCACGTCATGTTGCGGGCCTGGAAAAAGCCAGCTCAACAGAATTCGAACCTGATTGCAGGTTCCCGGTTGTTGGCCTGATCACCGAATGGCGTGATGAGGACGGTAATTTAGAAGTGCGTAGCGAAGAGAGTGATCTTGGTGGAACGATGCGTGTGGGTGGTCAGCTATGCCACCTGACAAAAGACAGTCTGGTGCGTACCCTGTATGGGGCAGATACCATTATTGAGCGCCATCGGCATCGTTATGAAGTGAATAATTTGCTGTTAAAACGTATTGAAGATGCCGGTCTGCGGGTAGCAGGCCGTTCAGTAGACAATAAATTAGTGGAAATTATTGAGATCCCAGACCATCCTTGGTTCGTGGCTTGTCAGTTCCACCCAGAATTTACTTCTACTCCTCGTGATGGTCATCCGCTGTTTGCCGGTTTTGTCAAAGCAGCCGGTAAATACCAGAAAAGCCAGCTCAAATAAGATGTGCAGTAAGTGGCGGCATGAGGTATTCCGTCGCTTACCTGAAATGTAACTTGTACTGAGGAAAACCTAATGTCCAAAATCGTTAAAGTGATCAGTCGTGAAATCATTGACTCCCGTGGTAACCCAACCGTAGAAGCAGAAGTGCATCTGGAAGGGGGCTTTGTTGGTTTAGCGGCGGCACCATCGGGTGCATCTACCGGCTCCCGTGAAGCGTTGGAACTGCGTGACGGTGACAAATCCCGTTTTATGGGTAAAGGTGTACTGAAAGCTGTTGATGCAGTAAATGGACCCATTGCCCAGGCAGTTATTGGTCAAGATGCTAAAGATCAGGCTAACATCGACAGAATCATGATCACCCTGGATGGTACTGAAAACAAATCTAAATTCGGTGCTAACGCGATTCTGGCGGTTTCTTTGGCTAATGCTAAGGCAGCGGCAGCGGCGAAAGGTATGCCATTGTACGAGCACATTGCTGAACTGAATGGTACTCCAGGTAAATTCTCTATGCCGTTACCGATGATGAACATCATCAATGGTGGTGAACACGCGGATAACAACGTTGATATCCAGGAGTTTATGATTCAGCCAATCGGTGCAAAAACGCTGAAAGAAGCGGTTCGTATCGGCTCTGAAGTGTTCCACAATCTGGCTAAGGTTCTGAAAGCGAAAGGAATGAGCACCGCTGTGGGTGACGAAGGGGGTTATGCGCCGAACCTGGAATCCAACGCTGCTGCACTGGCCGCGATCAAAGAGGCGGTAGAACAAGCAGGCTATGTTTTGGGCAGAGATGTCACCTTGGCGATGGATTGTGCCGCTTCTGAATTCTACAACTCAGAAACAGGTAACTATGAACTGAAAGGTGAAGGTAAGACTTTCACTTCTCAGGAATTCACTCATTACCTGGAAGATTTGACCAGAAAATACCCAATCGTATCTATCGAAGATGGTTTGAATGAATCTGACTGGGATGGTTTCGCTTACCAGACTAAAGTGCTGGGTGAGAAAATTCAGTTGGTTGGTGACGACCTGTTCGTTACCAATACTAAAATCCTGAAAGAAGGTATTGAGAAAGGTATTGCTAACTCCATTCTGATTAAATTCAACCAGATCGGTTCTCTAACTGAAACTCTGGCAGCGATCAAAATGGCAAAAGACGCCGGTTACACCGCGGTAATCTCCCATCGTTCTGGTGAAACTGAGGATGCGACCATTGCTGATCTGGCCGTAGGTACAGCCGCAGGTCAGATCAAAACCGGTTCTATGAGCCGTTCTGATCGGGTTGCTAAATACAACCAGTTGATCCGTATTGAAGAAGCTTTGGGTAACCGTGCTCCTTTCTATGGTCTAAAAGAAGTAAAAGGTCAGGCTTGATCGGTAATTTTAAGTAATCAGTATTAAACAGGAGGGGTAAAACCCTCCTTAATGTTTTAATAATAATACGTGGGAGTTTGAGCGAGTGTCGGCTCTGATGCTGGAATATAGGGTGAAATAACTGGTTGGCGTCATCTTCCGTAATTGAGAGATTTTTTTAATACGTTCGTTAATGTATTTAATGCTGCTTCCAATATTTCCCAAAATAACTATAATTTTTGAATATTCTAATATCCGAAAAAGAACACTACTTAATAATTAAAGTTCATTTATGATCTGTTAGCCGTTAGATATAACATTTTCCTATTCGGAGAATACTTGGCTGTACTTAGCGGGGTTTAACGTCTTAGTACAGCTATTTTTAGTATTCCGCATCAGTGCGGACTCAGGGAAAAAGCTGTAACAATATAAAAATATTAATTTGAAGAGAAGATGAATATAGCACCTTGAATAACCAAACTGAGGAGAGAGGAAGGAATGATTGTAAAAAACGACTGGCACCCAGCGGATATTATTGCAGGACTTAGAAAACGGGGAACGTCGTTATCTGCTGTTTCAAGAGATGCGGGGCTTGCATCATCCACTTTATCAAACGCTTTGCACCGTCCGTGGCCTAAGGGTGAGCGGATCATTGCTACTGCTTTGGATTGTGAGCCTTTCGAAATATGGCCAAGCAGATATTCTAAATAAATTAAAATAAACTTCTCGTAAATAAGTCAATGAGGAGAGATTAAGTACCCGAAACTTTTTTTGTGTCTTGTGAAAAGCTTCGGGTATGATCATCGGATTAAAATAGCTTTATTAAAGCCTTTCCTTGATATTTGTCATAGTTAATTTTTCTGCATCAACTGTTTAATCTTTTGTATTATTTTGACACTCCTCCCTGTATTTTTTTCTGATTTCACAGATATTTTATATTGAATATATCTAATCCATGAGCATTCAACCGATAATTAAAGCATATCGAAGATCGAGATTCGGAATGAGAAAGTTTGATATACGAAGTGATGAGAGTTCAAATGCTTTACTTGTTAAATCGTGAGAATTGTTTATAGAGGCGTACAGGAGCTTCTACGTGCCGGGGTATAGGGTTCTCTAGGCAGAACCCTAATGACATAGTGACGACAGTGATGTTGTACATTGTTATGCTAAAGGTATATAGGGGTTAGGATTAATAAATCGGGTAGGAGCATAGTTATCATACCCTTTGCCCCTGCAATATTCTTTTAACTGGCTTAATGAATTTATCCCTATTTTCTGATAAATTATTTGTAGCCTGCTTTGTACCGTTCTATATGAAATATCTAATTTTCTAGCTATATCTTTAGCGCTTAGTGATTGCAAAGCAAAAAATACTATATCGAATTCTCTGTCGGTAAAAATCTCAGTTGGGTTGCCAAATGATAATGATTCAGGAGGTTTATTAATTTCCATATGATACATTGAAAAAACTTCTAGCTTTCTAGCTTTGCCTACTACGCCAATCGACTCTCCATTTTTTATCAAAGGCGCGACATGCGCCATAAATGGTTGAATAATTTTATCCCTACCACCATACATAAATGTAATCAAAGTAGGAATGACTTTTTTTTCCTCCATTACTCTACGGTCATTAGATTGAATGATATCAGCAACATCAGACCAATAAACCGGACACTCACTATCCAGTTTACCTTCAACATTAAACCCTTTGGGTAGTCCGCTATGATGAAGTCCATAATCATTCATATAGATAAATCTCGACTCCTTATCTTTTATATACCAAAACTCATTACAGTTCTCCATGTATGATATGAAGGCATCAAAGCTTTTTGAACGAACATCCAGATCTTTGTTTATAGAGAAACTCATATTTTTGTCATTCATAATTTCACCTATCATGATTAAACTGTAAAACCCTAATGGTATAGTGACGACAGTGATGTTGTGCATTGTTATGCCAGAGGTATATAGGGATTAGGGTTAATAAATCGGGTAGGAGCATAGTTATCATATCCCTTGCCCCTGCAATATTCTTTTAACTGGCTTAATGAATTTATCCCTATTTTCTGATAAATGATATGTAGCCTGCTTTGTACTGTTCTATATGAAATATCTAATTTTCTAGCTATATCTTTAGCGCTTAGTGATTGCAAAGCAAAAAACACTATATCGAATTCTCTGTCGGTAAATAAATCAGGTGTGCCGAAAGTTAATGAGTCCGGATTCCTGTTGTTTTCAAAATGGTACATGGAGTAAATTTCAAGTTTTTTACCGTGTCCTACAATCCCAATGCATTTTCCCTCTTTCATTAGCGGTGTAAAATTGACCAAAAATGGTTGGATTATTTTTTCTCTTCCTCTATAAGTGAAGGTACTTAATACCGGAATGGTTTTTTGACTGGCCATTACGTTTTTATCATTAGCTTGTATAATATCTTCAAACTCAGACCACGGTGCTGGACATTCACCATCAAGCTTCCCTTCTATATTAAAACCCTTAGGAAGGCCACTGTAATAAATCATAATATCATTCGCATAGACGAATCGAGATTCGTTGTCTTTTATAACCCAAACATCGTTGCTGTTTTCCATGTATGATATGAAGGCATCAAAACTTTTTGAATGAACATCCAGATCTTTGTTTACAGAGAAACTCATATTTTTATCTTTCATAATTTCACCTATCATGATTAAATTGTAAAACCCTAATGGCATAGTGACGACAATGATGTTGTACATTGTTATGCCAGAGGTATATAGGGGTTAGGATTAATGAATCGGGTAGGAGCATAGTTATCATACCCTTTACCCCTGCAATATTCTTTTAACTGGCTTAATGAATTTATCCCTATTTTCTGATAAATTATTTGTAGCCTGCTTTGTACCGTTCTATATGAAATATCTAATTTTCTAGCTATATCTTTAGCGTTTAGTGATTGCAAAGCAAAAAATACTATATCGAACTCTCTATCAGTAAATAAATCAGTTGGTGTGCCAAAAGTTAATGAGTCAGGATGCCTGTTGTTTTCAAAATGATACATGGAATAAATTTCAAGTTTTTTACCGTGTCCCACAATCCCAATACATTCTCCATCCTTTATTAGCGGTGTAATATCGACTAGAAATGGTTGGATTATTTTTTCTCTTCCTCCATAAATGAAAGTATTTAGTACTGGTATAGTCTTTTTACTAGTCATTACGTTTTTATCGTTAGCTTGTATAATATCTTCAAACTCAGACCACTGCGCTGGACATTCACTATCAAGCCTCCCTTCTATGTTAAAACCCTTGGGAAGGCCACTGTAATAAATCATAGTATCATTCGCATAGACGAATCGAGATTCGTTGTCTTTTATAATCCAGAAATCGTTGCTGTTTTCCATGTATGATATGAAAGCATCAAAGCTTTTTGAACGAACATCCAGATCTTTATTTACAGAGAAACTCATATTTTTATCTTTCATAATTTCACCTATCATGATTAAACTGTAAAACTAGAATAACTTTCATGTCAGGTTATCACTTTTACAACGAGATGGGTAATTATGTTTATGATTCTTTGACGTGGACAATTTTACAGAGGAATAGTCTTCTGTAAATATCTTCAATACGCTAATATTTTATATTGTGTAAAATATTTCTTATTTATTATGTCATTAATGAAAAATTACAATATAAAATATGCTGGATGGAATGTGATAGAAGTATGTGGTTTATATAATCAGTTTCATGAAGTGTGAAAATGTGACTTGTGCATCGATTTTCGATCTTGCTTATGACCGAGTAGCAAAATAATTTTATAACTCGTTACTATTTTCCTTTAATATACTCGTTATCCTCTCTGGTTTTAAGTCGAAAAATCAAATACAGGAAACGGAAAAACGAAGTATCAGTTTAAGGAAAATGGGGAAGTTAAATATGGAACAGGAATCTGAAAACTTGCATAAAATGCGATGACTGCCTATACCTAAAAAGGAGTAATTGTGTGATATAACGACAAGAAATTGTATGAAATACCGTCTGTCATGATTTAATTGGTCAATTCCAACGCCTTAGATCCCAAAATTCAAAGAACTGCGTTTTCTTCCCAAGAAAGACTCCTTATATTCACACGCCTTGTATTTTTTTAACAATTGTAGCAATGGTGGATCAGATATCACCGGCGCTAATGGAGTCACCATGGATGCTTCTGAATCTTTAACCCCAGCCATAAGGCCAAATTTCGCGAATAAGAAAGGCTTAATCATTCTGGCTGCTGATATTGCATTGCTGTTTATTCTGCTCAATACCCTGCCGTTTGATGAAAAAGCCAATGCGGGTTTGGCACTGATGGTATTTGTTGGCGTGCTATGGCTCACTGAGGCTATTCACGTCACTATTACTGCGTTATGTATTCCACTTCTGGCGGTTGGCATGGGATTGATGAATACGGGTGACGCGTTGAAATCTTTTGCTAATCCTATCATCTTTCTGTTTTTTGGTGGTTTTGCACTGGCAACGGCACTTCACATCCAAGGATTGGACCGACTGATTGCTAACCGTCTGCTGATGATTGCCCGTGGACGTTTGTCTGTCGCTGTGATGCTACTGTTTGGTGTTACTGCCGGTCTTTCAATGTGGATCAGTAACACTGCGACCGCAGCGATGATGCTGCCATTAGTCTTGGGGATTTTGTCTAATCTGGATGCACTTTCTGAACGTCATACTTTTGTATTTGTGTTGCTGGGTGTGGCTTACAGCGCAAGTATCGGAGGTTTAGGCACGTTGGTTGGTAGTCCACCAAATGCAATTGCGGCGGCTCAACTGGGTATCGATTTCTTCAATTGGATGAAATTTGGTATTCCACTGGTTGTTATTCTGATGCCAATGATGATCGGCTTAATGTATCTGATGCTGCGTCCGAATTTGAATCATCAATTCGACATGAAGCTGGAAAAACTGGATTGGACGGGTAAGCGTCTGGTTGCCATGCTGATTTTTCTGTTAGCTGTGTTCTGTTGGATCTTTAGCTCTGTGATTAGTTCTGCTTTGGGTGGCGTGAAAGATCTGGATACCATTATTGCAGTTGGTGCTGCTATTTTGATTGGTATAACCGGTGTGGCGAGTTGGTCTCAGATTCAGAATAACACCGAGTGGGGCGTGTTGATGCTGTTTGGTGGTGGACTGACTTTAAGTGCTATTTTGAAAAACTCAGGTGCCAGTGAGATCATGGCAAACGGCATGGCTGCGACTTTCGGCGCAAGTCACTGGTTTGTGATTATTGTTGCGGTGGCGGCGTTTATCATTTTCTTGACTGAGTTCACCAGTAATACAGCAAGTGCAGCTCTGTTGGTACCGGTATTTGCAACGGTTGCGGAAGCATTGGGTATGCCGGTGATGACTCTGACACTGATTATCGGCTTCGGTGCATCTTGTGCCTTTATGTTGCCGGTTGCAACACCGCCTAATGCCATTGTTTTCGGCTCCGGTCATATCAAACAGACTGAAATGGTAAGAGTTGGCATGGTCCTGAATATAGCCTGCATTGCCATCATCTCTCTGTTTGCCTGGTTCTTCTGGCTGTAACTGAAAGTTTAATTGATGCCCCTCTGAGCACTACAACGAATAACGTCCTCGCCTAGTGCATTAGGCGGGGAGATAAAGCCAGAGGGCAAAGAATTTATACCAAAGAGCCTGCTGAACTTTTGGAACGAGTCAGCCAGAAATCTAATATTGTCGATGCAATACCGATAACCAATCCTACCGATAACACAATCATGGCTGCGGGGGGACCTCCCTTTGCCAGTCCTATCATCGCTAACGGTACCAAGCTCAAAATGCCCAGATTATTGAACGTTTCTGCAAAGGCCAGAACCATACCTTTATTAGCACTTGCTCTTGTTACCAAAACCACTGTACTTGAAGGTGCTCCAGCACCAAGCGCGATTCCCCAAAATATCAAACATCCCAATGAACCGAAGAGTGTAATTGGAACGAGCATGAAAACTGAGATCACACCAGTTAGTAGCAGGCTGACAACGACTAAAGTCGCTTCTTCTCGACCACAAAGCTTGCGAAGCCCACCAGCTGAGATATTCCCTATCCCCAGACCGATACCAAAGGCTATAACGGTCAAGCCGATTTCGGTTGGACCAAATCCATACCGTTGATGTAAAACTTCTCCCGACAGAAGAAAAGCAGAGACACCGGCACCATTCCAGGCCCCTTTTGCAATGAGTGGTCTAATAATTGACCATTGCCGAAACCAGACTAATTGCCGGCTTATAAGCTCTTTTGACGCCATTGGCGTCGGAAGACAGTAAAACCCTGCGATAAATGTGACAGTGCAGCCAAGCGAGCTAAATAAAAAGGGTGCTTGCCAACTAATGAGGTCAGTAAGTATTCCCGCTAAGGCTGGACCAAATGCAATACCGAAAGTCATGCCAAGCATAACAACTCCCATTGCTCCAGCCTGGCGGTTATAAGGAACGATATCGGCGATCAAGGCAAATACTGTCGGTATGATGACCGCTGATGCTATACCGCCAAAAATCCGCAGTGCGATTGCGATTTCAAGAGTGGGTGCCAGAATGATAGCGAGACCATCTACGGCGAAAAACAATAAGGAACTTAGAAGCAATCTGCTCCGATTAACACGATCTGAAAAATATCCGAGTACCGGGGCTGCCAGAGCATAGGAAAATGCATAACTAGACACTAGCCAGGATGCTCCGACGGTAGTCGTCTCGAAGGCTACTGCTAAAGGGGTAAGCATAGACGATAACATGAATTCGGTCGCTCCGACGAAGAATACGGTGACTGAAAGGATAAATAAAAACGTATAGTTTGTATTCTGCCTTAACGTTGATGGGTATTGAGTTTTGCTGTTCATAAAATCAATTTAACTCCGTATGCATATAGGTTTATTTTATATATTTCTTGTGATAAAGCGTGATGAACCGGTAATGCAGAAAGGCTATTGTGAAATACGCAGAGGGGAGGACGTGCTAGGCCAGTTTAGATAGGATAGTGGAAGTATTAGGTACTACGAAAGCTGGTAGGGAAAGTGAGGGTAATAAGATTGTTAGTTAGTATACCGGATAAAAAAGCAGGGTGAGATCGCGAACATTATTTAATCAATATTAATCCATTTGACCCACGAATTCAGTTGTGATCTTATACTCCTTTTTCGGGAGTCCCCAATGGAATTTGATGCTTTTTCTCAGTACTTCGGTGAAATCAATGCTCCTCGCCAGTCTGCCAAAATCAGCTATCCCCTGTTCGATGTGCTGTTTCTGACAATGTGTGCCGTCCTGACGGGGGCTGAAGGCTGGGAAGATATTGAAGACTTCGGTAACATGCGCCGCCATTGGCTTCAGGAAAAGGGCTTTTTTCAAACCGGCTTACCCGTGCATGACACGATAGCACGTATCTACCCTGTTTTCCCGGCAGGAGAACTTGCCGCGCAATTTCCAGAATGGAAAGGTTTAAAAAGCATTGGCGTGGCAATGCGATATCGGCTTGATAAAAAAAGTAAAAAAGAATCATTGGACTACCATTATTACATCAGCTCAGCAGCACTTGAGACAGACCGCTTTAAGGCAGCAGTGCGGGGTCATTGGGGTATTGAAAACCGTGTTCATTGGGTGCTCGATGTTTCAATGAATGAAGATGCGTGCGCCATTCGTGGCGGTAACGGTGCTGAGATATTAGCGGGTATGCGGCACCTCTCACTGAATATGTTGCGTGTAGAAACCAGCATAAAAGCCAGCATACGACGAAAAACGAATAGGGCTAATATGAGCCGTGAGTATTTGGACAAGGTATTAATTGCAGGCTTTCAGGTGTTGGGTGAGAAATAAACACTCATGCTCTTGCCCTGATTATAAAGTTGATGCAAAATCTGAGTAATGAAATTATTTCTATGATTCGGACATTTCCTGGTTTTATTTTTATAATGTCCAGTCTTCAAGGGACAAATCCGGTATCATTGAGAACGCTTTATCATTCGTTACCATAGTGATCCTTCGGCTGAGTGCGTGAGCGGCGATAAGTTGATCGAGTGCTCCCATAACTTTCCCTTTCTTTTCCATAGCCGCTCTTAGAGTGCCGTAGCTTGCTGCAGCTTCACTATCCCAATCATAAACTTTAATGGAATCTAAAAAGGCGTGGACCGTGGCTTTCAGCACTCTATTTTGATGTTTAGCAATACCGTAAAGTAATTCAGCTTCAGTAATACTGGAAATGCATATTTCTGACAGTGGCGTACATTTCACTTTTGCTACAACTTGTGGATGTTTCCGGTGTAGATAACTAACTGTATTTGTATCCAACATATACATTATTACTTCACTCCAGCAAACGGATCACGATCTGCTATTCCTTGCTGCCGTTCATCAGCATCTAGAAATGTTGAAGGTACAGTTGTCTTTTCAAGTAAATTGAAAAAATGCTCTAAATTATCTGGTTTGGCTGGTTGTTTTGACAGGATAATATTACCGTTATCGTCTTGACGGATATATACACGGTCTGTATCAAACTCAAATTCGACGGGTAATCTTACCGCTTGATTCCGGCCATTTTTAAATAGTTTCGCTATTCTTTCCATTGTAATCTCCTTCTCTAATCATATGCTAAAGCATAGGCTACAAACAGGCATATGTCAAAGCATATGCTTTAGTATATTGGACTAACTCGTTAATGGGCAGAAAAAATTTCTACAGATTGGCAGATTCTGTATGTCTCAAAAATCATGTTCGGTGTGAAACATTATCTTTTTTCTGTGATAAACAATATGTTAATTCTTCATTTCCTTTGCCGGATTTAGAATGTAATAAACCTAAATTGATCTTGCAGAATATAAAGAAAATGGCCCAAAGAGAGGGCCATTGGTTATTTTTCTACAGCAATAAAACACCTGTTGGAAAAGGTCTTAAGTCTCATCAACAAACTCATTGATATAAAGTGTTAACTCAATTCCAGGCTTTATATCAGTCGTTTTGATGCCATTGTTCCAGTTCGTTACGTCCTTGATATTGATACCGTGACGTTTAGCAATACTGGCAATTGAATCACCTTGGCGGACACGGTAAATAATGGCGTTGTCATTACTTACCCTTAATATTTGTCCAATTTTCAATAATCTGGACGTTTTAAGGTTATTCATGCGTTGTAATTCACGAGGGGAAGAATTAAACCGTTTTGCAATAGCGGATAATGTATCACCTGAACGAACTTTGTATTGGCTTCGTTTATTCAGTCGTCGGTTGTTTTTCGCAACTTCCTGACGCATATTGCTCAGGACGGTTTCATTTGCCAGCGAGTTTTTGAACTGATCAACTTTTGCCTTTGGTAGCATGATGTAATGCGGGCCGTTAGGCGATGTGACTCCTCGTTTATATCCAGGGTTATATGCCTTAATGGACGTCAGAGACATGCCAGCCATTTCCGCGGCTTGAGACAGTGTGATTTGCTGACCAACATCAATCTGATCAAGTGCTCGTTGATCATTGGATTTTGGCAGTGTAATGCCATATTTATCACTGTGACGGATGACATCACTGAGCGCCAGAACTTTAGGTACATAGAGCGCAGTTTCTCTTGGCAGTGATAATGACCAAAAATCGGTTGGTCTGCCTTTTGCCGTATTTTCTTTCATTGCGCGCATAACACGGCCTTCGCCGCTGTTGTAAGCAGCAATAGTCAATAACCAGTCACCATTGAACATCTTATTAAGACGTTGTAGCAGATTCAGGGCGGCAGTTGTTGACGCAGCAACGTCCCGGCGTGCGTCATACCATTTATCTTGAGTAAGACCGTAGTTGCGACCCGTATCCGGGACAATTTGCCACAGGCCTGCTGCCTTAGCACGTGAGGTAGCATGCGGGTTAAAAGCACTCTCCACTATGGGTACCAGTACCAGTTCCATCGGCATATCGCGCTGCTTGATTTGCCTGACTATCCAGTACATATACGGTTCAGCCCGTAGAGTGACATCGTGGAGATAGCTCTTGTTTTTCAGGTAATAATTTCGTTGTTCACGAACCCTGTAATTATCAGGGATCTGCATCCTCAACTCATCACGGATGTATCTCCACAGTTCTTGTTGAGCGCTGGGATCACCATCCTTCCAGTAAGCAGCAAACTGATTGGTGCTATCAGTTGCTGCTATCTTGCCTGTTTTTAGACTCGTTGAAGACGAATTCTGTGCCCGTTGCCCGGCTGTCGTCGACCAATCAGGCCCGGATTGACAGCCAACCAGCAAGACAGATGCGAACAGAATCGCTTTTGTCTTCATAATTAATTTTTATGGTTGCTTAAAAGACGAGCAATAATACTTATCTTGGCTTGATATAGCAACTCTCTAAATCAAAATTGGTCTTTTTGTCTTCTTAGCTGACGGAAAACGCTGGAAAGCGGTTGAGAATGAGGTGTGATTCCAATATTTCTTTGTAAATCAATGTCATGGCATTTTAAGAAAAGATTGATTTTTTTCTCAGTTTGTAACGTGGTTGGTACTGTTGGTTGATTATTTTCCCTCATTTTAGTTACTTTTTGCTGGTATTCGCTAATAGCCTGATTGGGCAAAACAGCATGAGCAAATTTCATATTAGAAACGGTATATTCATGGGCGCAACAGATAAGTGTGTCATCAGGCAGTTCAGCTATTTTTCCGATAGATGCATACATCTGTTCTGCGGTGCCTTCGAAGAGACGTCCGCAGCCACCAGAGAATAATGTATCGCCACAAAAAAGGTAAGGAGCTTGATAAAAAGCAATGTGTCCCAGAGTATGGCCTGGAACATCAATAATCTGGAAAGAAAAACAACCAAAATTGATGCTATTACCTCCACGTACTATTATTGTGGCACCTTTGTTCTGGGTTTCTTCTGGACCGTATACTGGCAGATCAGGGAATTGATCAATAATCCCAGGGACGCCACCAACATGATCGTGATGATGATGGGTAAGTAAAATAGCATCGGGTGTCCAGCCACGGGATTTCAAGGTATCAAGAACAGGTTGTGATTCTGCCGGATCAATGATTACAGAGTGTCTATTCTCATCACAAAGTAACCAAATGTAATTATCCGAAAGGGCAGGAATGCTGATAAGCTCCATTGTATACCTCTTATTAACAGCGGTTTATAAGGAAAAGAAGCCATGAAATCTGCACATACAACACAGAACATAAGTCCCCCGGCTTCTTGGTCTGATTTACCTTGGGGGGAGTATTACCGTGCCGCTTTGGAACATCAATTACAACCCTGGTGGCAGAAAATATTTGGTTTCCATATGTTGAAAGTCGGTAATTTGAGTGCCGAAATTAACAGTAAGGAGTGTCCGATTTTTAATCAGATTAATGTGGGTAAGGAAGGAAAGAATATGCAGGTGATTTCCGATCCTTACCATCTGCCGTTTGAAGAGAAGTCCGTTGATGCTTGTTTGTTAAGTCATGTGCTGGCTTACAGTGCTGATCCTCATCGTCTTTTACGGGAAGTTGACCGGGTGATGATTGATGATGGCTGGCTTATCATCAGTGGTTTTAATTCATTGAGTTTGCTGGGTTTAGGGAAATTAGTACCAGGATTATGGTGGCATCAACCCTATTGCAGCCGTATGTTTTCCCTGATGCGTCAACTTGATTGGTTGAGTTTGCTTAATTATGAAGTGATGTATCGTGGGAATTTTCAAGTATTACCTTGGCGAAATGAAGCCGGTTTTTTTAACCGGCATTTGCCTGTATTTGGTTGTGTAAGCTTGATTATTGCCCGTAAGCGGACACTGCCACTAACGCTAAACCAGATAAAAATGACGCTATTAAGGCCCAAACTGGGTAGTGCTGTTGGGGTGACAAAATGTTATCGAAAGCGCGATTAATCTGTATTTTCGACATACCCGGCATCGGTTCTTGTTGGTGAGTTTGCGGCGGTTCGAGCCAATTCATCACAACGTTCATTTTCATCATGCCCGGCATGGCCTTTAACCCATTGCCAGTCAATATCATGGCGGGTAATTGCTTGATCGAGGCGTTGCCATAAATCGACGTTGATGACAGGCGATTTATCTGCTTTATGCCAGCCGCGCTTTTTCCAATTATGGATCCATTGTGTAATGCCTTGGCGCACGTATTGACTGTCGGTGGTTAATACAATTTTGCAAGGGCGGGTCAGGGTTTCCAGACCAATAATTGCGGCCATCAGCTCCATTCTGTTGTTGGTTGTGCGATAAAAACCTTCACTGAGGGTTCTTTCGTGTTGTTGATAACGTAATAAAACACCATATCCACCTGGCCCCGGGTTTCCAAGACAAGATCCATCGGTGAAAATTTCTACCTGCTTGCTCATATCTGGTAGACTCTTCTTATTCAATCCAAAACCTTAAGTCTGACATAAAAAAGCGTTATGAGCACTGCGATTACACGACAAGTTGTCCTTGATACCGAAACCACCGGTATGAATAAGTTAGGTGTTCACTATGAAGGACACAACATTATTGAAATTGGTGCCGTGGAGGTTGTTAACCGCCGTCTGACTGGCCGCCATTTTCATATCTATATTAAGCCGGACAGATTGGTTGATCCTGAGGCATTTGAAGTTCACGGAATCAGTGATGAATTTTTGCAGGATAAGCCGATATTTGCTGATATTGCAGATGAATTCATTGAATTTATTCGTGGCGCTGAGTTAATTATCCATAATGCTCCCTTCGATATCGGTTTTATGGATTATGAATTTGGTAAACTGGGCCGTGATATCCCACCAACGGCTGATTTCTGCAAGATTACTGATAGCTTACAATTAGCAAGAGCACTGTTTCCGGGAAAAAGAAACAACCTTGATGCATTGTGTGATCGTTATGATATAGACAACTCTAAACGAACCTTACACGGGGCGTTACTTGATGCCGAGATATTGTCTGATGTCTATCTGATCATGACAGGCGGGCAGACTTCTCTTACATTCTCAATGGAAGGGGACGTTGCTGGCAATGCGCATTTTTCTGAAGTGCAGCGTATTGCCCGGCCTCAAACTGCTTTAAAAGTTATTTATGCAGCGGGTGAAGAACTTGTTGCTCATGAATCCAGATTGGATTTAGTTGAGAAGAAAGGCGGGAGCTGTTTATGGCGTACAATTTCTGGACAGAGTTAAAATAAAATTGCAGATAAATCACCTTTAAGGGTGAAAAGTTGATCAAGTGCGCTACTTTGTAATAAAAAATATTGACGGGATGATCTTGGGTTCGTAATATTTACCTCGTTCTTAACCAGAACGCTGCGCGGTGCGGTAGTTCAGTCGGTTAGAATACCGGCCTGTCACGCCGGGGGTCGCGGGTTCGAGTCCCGTCCGCACCGCCAAAGATGGATTCCGAAGCCCTGGGTAAATAGCCCGGGGCTTTCTCGTTTATCTCATGCAGTAGTCTCTTTATTGGCAATGATGAAATTGCATTGAAATAAGACATTGAGAAGCTACCAGCTTTCTATACTTCTTGTTTCTGCAACCTTGATCAGGAACTTGTTTTCTTTACCAGGTCTATAACGTGATGGCCAAATATCTGATGGATGTAAACCCAATTCGGTGGCGATTAACGCTTCCCCCTTTGGCCATGGACGATGCAATGCATTACTCAGTGTTGATGATGCCAAACCTGCTTTGCGGGAGACTGCTGAAAGGTTTGTCCCTTGTTTTCTTAAGGCTGCAATAATATCCGCTGGATGCCAATCTTGAATATTCATCGTAATCTCCTAATTTTAATTATTAAAAAACATCGATAATAGATGAATTATCAATGTTTTTACCACTTGGTGGTGATTGGGTACAGATTATCAATGAGGGTTAATTAAAGAGGCTATCGAAACGATTACTTAATAATGATGTCGGTTATTTTATAACAAAATAAGACCTATATATTGAAGGTATTTTTGCCGGATGTAAAGGTCATAATTATTATATATTAAAAGTATTCTTGGTTTAATAGCTCTACTGACTAATAGTTTCTTATCGTTACTTTTAAAGTATTTTTCTACAGTGTGATATGAAATTTTCATTCCATTAGCAGTACATTTTTTGCTGATATTGGAGTGTAATAAAAAAATTATTATCCATTCTTTTTCTATGCGTATGTTTCTTACAGGCTGAAATACATTTCTTGTTTCTATTCATTAATGGATTTTTTTAAATCACGAGCCTGAAATGGTATTTTTTATATTAATTTATGAGTAGTGAAATTAATTATTTTACATTCTCATTGATTCATAATTTTAATATAAAGATAATGTTTATAAGTAAGGAAATAAAAATCTTTCCGGTATATAAAGATTAAAATTATTTACCAGGCAATATTCCTTCAGTTGGGAATCAGAGTTCACTTTTAGTTTCTGATATGTTTTTTTCATATGATTTTTTATAGATTGATAAGGCATATTAAGTATCTTACTGATCTCTCTTTTGCTGTGCTTCGCCAGAAAAAGAAAAATAATCTCCCATTCCTGTTGAGATAATTGCTCTGATGGAGAACAGAACATAATGGAAGGTGGAAGTTTTCCATTAAAAAATTGCTTTAAAGAAAGTGCTTCAGCTTTCCGTCCATGAAAAATTATGCCAATACATTCATTCTCTTCATTATAAAATGGGAATTTCTCGAAGAAATATGAAGAAAGATGTTTTTCTTTACCAAATATATGTGTTTCTAATGAATATACACTTTTACCTAAATGCATTACTGTTCTATCATGTCGTTGAAATTGTTCCTCAAAGATAGCACCTGCCCAAGGTAATTCACAATCAAAACGCCCCTCGACGTTCAAATCAAGGGGAATATCTTGTAGCATGGCCATTGCCTTATTCTCATAAATGAAACAAGTGCTTTTGTCTTTAATACCCCAGGGATCGGAGCTATTTTTTATGGTATTTATTATCTGTGATGATATATTATGTGTGGTTTTCATATGTTTTATTTTTCATATTATATAAACATTTTACTTCCGGGCTTTAAAAATCTCTCAGGAACATAGAGATCAAAATCATTAAGTCGGCAATATTCATCCAGTTGCTGACCAGAATTAATACCGATTTTTTTGTATATTCGTAACATATGAGTTTCTACAGTGCGATAAGAGATATTGAGTATTCGCCCGATTTGTTTACTGGTATGTTTCTGTAAAAATAGAAAAATGACATCCCATTCCCGTTGCGTAAATAACTCAGAGGGCGGCTGAAACATGATAGAAGCCGGGAGCTTACCGTAAAAAAAGCGTGTCAGAGAAAAAGCTTCGGCTTTCCAGGCATGGAAAATAACGCCAACACATTGATTATCTTCATTATAAAATGGAAACTTCTCGAAGAAATATGAGGAAAGTAATTTTTCTTTACCGTATAAATGTGTTTCTAATGAACATATTCTTTGTTCTGATTGCATAACTGCTCTGTCATGTATTTGAAATTGTTCTGCAAAAGCTGCACCATTCCAAGGCAAATCATTGTCGAGACGTCCTTCGACATTAAAACCAACAGGAAGATCCCGCAACATAGCCATTGCTTTGTTTTCATAAACAAAGCGGGAGCTTTTATCTTTTATACCCCACGGTTCATGACTGGTTTCCATCAAGTTAATAATTTGAGGCGATACAGTTAATTTTTTGTAACTCACAACAAAATTCCTATTTTGTTAGAAAATATTTAATTTTTTAGTTTGGTTCTGGAATTAATGAAAATTTATAACTCTCTGCTGCCAATAGAGACAAATCTTTCTGGAATATAAAGATCAAAATTATTTTCTTTACAGAAACCTTCCAATTCTATATGCAGTGGCAGATTAAATTTTTGGTAAATTGACTGAATATGATTTACGACATCTTCTATGCTTATCATTAATTCTTCGCTTATGCCCTCTTCATCTAGTGATCGTAGAGTCAGAAAAAGCACTTCCCACTCAGTTTGAGTCAGTATGTCGTTAGGTGGCGTAAATTCCAGAGTGGCTGGAGAGGATTTTTCATGATAATAAGAAATAGAAAAATTTTGAGCTTTGGACAGATGAAAAGTGATACCAATGCAGTGACCATTTTCATCACAAAGTGGATATTTATCACAGCGGTAGGTTTGTTTGACGTTATTTTTTCCAAACAGGTGAGTTTCAAGTGACGTGACGGTTTGCATAGTCTGAATAACTTTTTGATCTTGACGACAGAATTCTTCTTCATGTTCTGCGGTAGATGAGGGTAATTCTCCCGCTGAAAGCCCCATAATATCGAAATCTTCCGGCAGGTTGAGCAGTTGATAAAAAGCCGGATTGGCATAGATAAACCTTGACTGGCAATCTTTAGCTCCCCAAGGTTCATGACTTTTTTCCCACATGAAAATTAATTGCGGAGTGATATTATTTGGTTTGTTTTTTATATTTAACACAGAAATCCCCTAATTGCTAATTAAGTAATTATCTGAATAGCTATTTTTCTCATTCTATTTAGAATAACCTGATTATATAATGGATTGCAATAATTAATTTGTCAAAAAATAATATTTTTTTAATTTATCTATATTTGTTAATTAAATTGATTATTATTTCATGTAAAAAATCATCATATAAGATAATATAACTATAAGTATTATTTGATTTTAAATTATTTATTTTTTTATTGATGTGGCGATGATATTGATATCTGGGATGCATTTTTTCTGCATATTATTTATAAATTAAATAACTAATGGCTCATTGGTACGTAATATATGTTCAATATAAATAATCAATGTGGTAGCTGGAAATTGTCATAAATTAAATAAGTTTGTTTATTACGCTGATGACGATGAAATTCATGTAAACCAGTAACGTAAATCAAAGAATTGCCGTTCAGGTGAGATTAAGATAGTTTCCTTATATTTGGCTTTAAAGATTGCGGTTTGTACGCTGTGCTGAGAAAATTATCCCCCTAAACGTTTTTATCCCACTTGGAGTAGAAAATGACCACTCGTAAAACCCTTGCTAATGCTATTCGCTTCCTTAGCATGGATGCTGTGCAGAAAGCAAAATCAGGGCACCCTGGTGCGCCTATGGGAATGGCTGACATCGCTGAAGTTTTATGGCGTGATTATTTAAATCATAACCCAACTGATCCTCATTGGGTTGATCGTGATCGTTTTGTATTGTCTAACGGCCATGGCTCTATGCTGATTTATAGCCTGTTACATCTCACCGGTTATGACGTTTCTATTGATGATCTGAAAAATTTCCGTCAATTACACTCCAAAACCCCAGGCCATCCTGAATATGGTTATGCGCCAGGCGTAGAGACAACGACCGGTCCTTTGGGGCAGGGGATTGCCAACGCGGTAGGTTTTGCTATTGCTGAACGTACTCTGGCTACGCAATTTAACCGTCTTGGTCATGATATCGTTGATCATAACACTTACGTGTTTATGGGGGATGGTTGCATGATGGAAGGCATTTCTCATGAAGTTTGCTCTCTGGCGGGAACGTTAAAGCTGGGCAAACTGATTGCTTTCTATGATGACAATGGCATTTCTATTGATGGTCATGTTGAAGGCTGGTTTACCGATGATACAGCAGGTCGTTTTGAGGCTTATGGCTGGCATGTAGTTCGCGGTGTTGATGGTCATAATGCAGATGCAGTCAAAGCAGCGATTGAAGAAGCACGTCAAGTTTCTGATAAACCTTCACTGCTGATGTGTAAAACAGTTATCGGTTTTGGTGCGCCAACCAAAGCGGGTACGCATGATTCTCACGGTGCTCCATTAGGTGACGCAGAAATTGCTGCAACTCGTGAAGTGTTGGGTTGGAGTCATCCAGCCTTTGAAATTCCAGCGGAAATCTATTCTGAGTGGGATGCAAAAGAAATTGGTAACGCGAAACAAGCCACCTGGAATGAGAAATTCGCTGCTTATGAAAAAGCATATCCTGAATTAGCTGCTGAATTCAAACGCCGTACCAGTGGTGAATTACCGGCAAACTGGGAAACCGAATCAAAAGCATTTATCGAACAATTGCAACAAAATCCTGCCAATATTGCCAGTCGTAAAGCATCTCAAAATGCCTTGGAAGCTTTTGGTAAAGTGCTGCCTGAATTTATGGGTGGTTCTGCTGACCTGGCGCCAAGTAATTTGACGATGTGGTCAGGTTCTAAGCCATTGAACGAAGATCAAGCAGGTAATTACATCCATTA
The DNA here is from genome assembly GCF_011189495.1 of Photorhabdus stackebrandtii. NCBI lineage: Bacteria > Pseudomonadati > Pseudomonadota > Gammaproteobacteria > Enterobacterales > Morganellaceae > Photorhabdus > Photorhabdus stackebrandtii. Next base: position 175,507 of record NZ_PUJV01000004.1, on the reverse strand, counting down.
TGGCGTTCGTGAATTTGGCATGTCCGCCATTATGAACGGTATTGCTCTGCATGGTGGTTTTGTACCTTATGGTGCAACTTTCCTGATGTTCGTTGAATATGCCCGTAACGCAGTGCGTATGGCGGCACTGATGAAAATTCGTAGCATCTTTGTTTATACCCATGACTCAATCGGTTTGGGTGAAGATGGCCCGACTCACCAGCCGGTAGAACAGATTGCCAGTTTGCGTGTGACGCCAAATCTAAGCACATGGCGTCCATGTGACCAGGTTGAATCTGCGGTTGCATGGAAATACGCTATTGAACGTAAAACAGGTCCATCAGCACTGATTTTCTCTCGCCAGAATCTGGCACAGCAAGAACGTACTGTTGAGCAATTAGCTAATATTGAGAAGGGTGCTTACATCCTGAAAGATTGTGAAGGCCAGCCAGAGTTGATTTTGATTGCAACAGGTTCAGAAGTTGAATTGGCAGTAGGGGCTTATCATCAATTGACTCAGGAAGGCCGTAAGGTACGTGTAGTTTCTATGCCGTCTACTGATGCTTTTGATAAGCAGGATGCTTCATACCGTGAAGCGGTATTGCCAACTGCGGTTTCTGCGCGTGTTGCAGTTGAAGCGGGTATTGCCGATTACTGGTTTAAATATGTTGGCATACATGGTGCTATCGTGGGTATGGAGACATTTGGTGAATCGGCTCCTGCTGAGCAGCTGTTTAAAGAGTTCGGTTTCACTGTAGAGAATGTTGTCGCTAAGGCTAAAGCTCTGCTGAAATAATGAGTTAGTTTATAAGTGAGCGCATCCGGGGTAAATGTTGAGCCGATGCGCTCTTTTTTGCACAATATCATTATTGAAGACAGGTTGTGACCGCTTTCTGAATTTTCTGGCGGTGTTTCCCTCGTCATAGGCAGCGCGTGTTTTGGTCAGTTTTTTTGCCACTGTTCATTGGCGCGCTGCTATTAGGCGAGCTTACTAATGGTTTATGCCACGCAGATCCCAGGAACGGTTAATTTTTGAAATACGTGTGGTGACCCGATCATTCCATCGGGATACCTGGCAAGCTTCTCCTGGAATTCGGGGCTTGTGAATGCGGTGCGAAAGCACTCCAGATTTTCCCAAACAGCATAGTTCATGAACGTACCACTGCCGGCGATCCCGCGATGCAATTGCGCAGAAATCAAGCCGGTCTGTGCCCGGAAATACTCCGCATCTTCCTTCCAAGCGGCCACCAGGATGTCTGCCTGTGAAGGATCAACATGGAATATGTTCATCAGCACTATGGAGCCATCGGTGTTCGAAAATAATTGTTCCCGCATGGTCACGTGGGTGTCCATTTCTTCTAGCTTGAGCATCTTTATCTCCTGAAAGTTACTTGTTTGTATTTATGTTTATTTCACTATTTTGCCGAAGTGAACCGCGTGATTCATACGGTTCATGACGGAGACATGCCAACGTAGATTGCGCAGCGATCCGTTGGTACGTCGTATTTTAGTCGCATGCTTTGTCGTGATTGACAATCCAATCCTCAGCACTATCTGGCATCGATGGATCTTCCAGTCTAGCCACCAGGCTGAGTAATGTGTCCAACGTCACTTTCAGCTCGTTGAGTTCAGCGTCTTTCACGAGCGATTCCATCCATTCGGTTTCAAGCGACGTCGCTGTATCAAAGGTATGCTGACCAAGCCCAGTGAGTCGATAGAGCGGTGAACGTTCGTGCCGGGGATTAATGATGGTTTTCACCATTCCTGCCTTCAATCCAAGATTCAGTTGTTTCTGTGCACCTTGGCGTGTGATGCTCATTGCTGCGGCAATCTGGGGCGCTGAGAGTGGATGTGGTGCGAGTGCAATCGCACAGAGCACCTGCCATATCGCGCTCGTGATTCCCAACGGGGCAACGAGCTTATCCCCTTTAGAGAGCAATCGGGCATTGAGCCGGAACACTGCTAATGTGATCTCGTTGAATACCTCAGACGCCGGAGTTTTCTTGATCGACACGATTTACTTCCTTAATCTTGCACTTCAATAAACGACAACTAGTTTCCATATATTGAAACTGGTTGTCAATATTTAAGCGGATGGTATTGATAGATCAATGTATTGGATTTGACTTACATCAAATGCTGGCATGTTTTTCCGTTTTGTACTTTGATCACTTTTTACTATTGCCATCAATCTGCTTTTCCCTTAATCTCATTGTCAGTAGCTGAATCGTTTCGTTTTGTTGTCTGGAGAGTTTTTTGTGCCACAGTTTTAGCAATTTTGTGATAAGCAATCAGTACATAAGTGATTGCGTCGTTTATCCTAAACGGTTGCGTGGTAATAACTATATTCAGGGAGTAACATGACAATCAAGGTAGCAATAAACGGTTTTGGCAGGATAGGGCGCAGTATTTTGCGTGCTCTTTATGAGTCTGGGCGTCGGGCTGAAATTGCTATTATTGCTGTTAATGAGTTGGCGGGGGCCGAAGGGATTGCCCACTTGCTGAAGTATGACTCCAGTCACGGCCGTTTTGCCTGGGATGTGCGTCTGAATAATGATTTGTTGCAGGTTGGTGACGATAATATTCGTCTGTTTCATCAACCCGATATATCGGCATTGCCTTGGCAAGAATTGGGAATTGATATTGTTCTTGATTGCAGTGGGATATATGGCAGCAGAGCTGATGGGGAAGCACATCTTGCCAGTGGCGCAAAAAAGGTGCTGTTTTCCCATCCGGGCGGTAATGATTTAGACGCAACGGTGGTCTATGGTGTGAATCAGGACTTACTGACAGCAGAAGATCGCATTGTATCTAATGCTTCTTGTACCACCAACTGCATTATTCCTATCATTAAATTATTGGATGATGCATTTGAGATTGAGTCTGGCACAGTGACAACAATTCATGCCTCAATGAATGACCAGCCTGTGATTGATGCCTATCATCAGGATTTACGGCGTACCCGGGCCGCCAGCCAGTCTATCATTCCGGTGGATACAAAATTGGCCGCAGGGATAACCCGGATTTTTCCAAAATTCTGTGACCGTTTTGAAGCCATCTCAGTACGCGTACCAACGATTAATGTTACTGCTATTGATTTGAGCGTTACAGTAAAATCTCCAGTGAATGTCAAAAAAATCAATGAATTAATGCAAAAATCAGCAGCAACTTCATTTCGTGGTATAGTTGACTATACCGAATTGCCGTTAGTCTCAACGGATTTTAACCACGATCCCCACAGTGCGATTGTTGATGGCACACAAACGCGGGTCAGTGGGCAACATCTGATTAAGACATTAGTCTGGTGTGATAATGAGTGGGGTTTTGCTAACCGAATGTTGGATACAACGTTAGCAATGGCTGCTACGGGTTTCAAATGATCTGTTGCTGACAGACTGTGCATAATAATAGATCTGCACACGGCACAAGATTAAACAATTTAGAGAATCAACGAGAGGATTCACCATGTCTGTAATTAAGATGACCGATTTAGATCTGGCGGGTAAGCGAGTTTTGATCCGTGCTGACCTGAACGTTCCGGTAAAAGATGGCAAAGTCACCTCTGATGCGCGTATCCGTGCTTCTTTGCCGACCATCGAAGCAGCATTAAAACAGGGCGCCAAGGTGATGATCACTTCTCACCTCGGCCGTCCTACTGAAGGCGAATACAATGAAGAATTCTCGCTGAAACCAGTAGTAGATTACCTAAAAGAGAAATTGTCTTCTCCGATTCGTCTGGAAAAAGAGTATCTGGAAGGTGTGGACATAGCGGAAGGTGAGCTGGTTGTTCTGGAAAATGTTCGCTTTAATAAAGGTGAGAAGAAAGACGACGAAACTCTGGCTAAAAAATACGCTTCTTTGTGTGATATTTATGTTATGGATGCATTTGGTACGGCGCATCGTGCCCAGGCTTCTACCCACGGTGTGGCTAAGTTTGCGCCTGTTGCCTGTGCCGGTCCTCTGCTGTTCGCAGAACTGGATGCATTGGGTAAAGCGCTGGATAAGCCAGCCCGTCCAATGGTTGCTATTGTTGGTGGCTCTAAAGTTTCAACCAAGCTGACCGTATTGGACACACTGTCCAAAATCGCGGATCAACTGATTGTGGGTGGAGGTATCGCGAATACTTTTGTTGCTGCGGAAGGTCACAATGTAGGCCGTTCATTGTATGAAGATGACTTGATCCCAGAAGCGAAAAAACTGCTGATAAGCTGTGATATTCCAGTGCCAACTGATGTTCGTGTCGCAACAGAATTCTCTGAAACTGCTGAGGCTATCTTGAAATCTACCGGCGATATTAAAGATGATGAACAAATCCTCGATTTGGGAGATGAATCCGCTCAACGCTTGGCAGATATCCTGAAAAGCGCTAAAACTATTCTGTGGAATGGCCCGGTTGGTGTATTTGAATTCCCTAATTTCCGCCAAGGAACTGAAATTGTCGCTCGCGCAATTGCTGATAGTGACGCATTCTCTATCGCAGGTGGCGGCGATACTCTGGCAGCAATTGACCTGTTTGGTATTGCTGACAAAATTTCTTACATCTCTACTGGTGGCGGTGCTTTCCTTGAGTTTGTGGAAGGAAAGAAATTGCCTGCGGTTGTGATGCTGGAAGAACGTGCAAAACAGTAATTAAGTCATGACGGGCAGTTTTATCTGCCCGCTCTAAACAGGACCCACGTAACATGTCTAAAATTTTTGATTTCGTAAAACCGGGTGTCATCACTGGTGATGATGTTCAAAAAGTGTTCGCAATAGCCAAAGAAAACCACTTTGCGTTGCCGGCGGTAAACTGTGTAGGTACTGATTCAATCAACGCAGTTTTGGAAACGGCTGCTAAAGTTCGTTCTCCAGTTATCATTCAGTTCTCTAATGGCGGTGCTGCTTTTATTGCCGGTAAGGGCGTGAAAGCTGAAGGTCAGCAAGCGGCTATTCTGGGTTCAATTTCTGGTGCTCACCATGTTCATCAGATGGCTGAACATTATGGTGTTCCTGTGATCCTGCATACTGACCACTGTGCGCGTAAACTGCTGCCGTGGATTGACGGCCTGTTAGATGCGGGTGAAAAGCATTATGCGGCGACGGGTAAGCCGTTGTTCTCTTCCCATATGATCGATCTGTCAGAAGAGTCGTTGGAAGAAAATATTGAAATTTGCAGTAAGTATCTGGCTCGTATGGCAAAAATCGATATGACATTGGAAATCGAATTGGGTTGTACTGGTGGTGAAGAAGATGGTGTTGATAACAGCCATATGGATAGCTCCGCCCTATACACTCAACCGGAAGACGTTGCTTATGCTTATGAGAAACTGAACGCTATCAGCCCACGTTTTACTATTGCTGCTTCTTTCGGTAACGTTCATGGTGTCTATAAGCCAGGCAACGTTAAGCTGACACCAAAAATTCTGCGTAACTCGCAGGACTATGTTGCTGAGAAATTTAATCTGCCACACAACAGCCTGGACTTTGTTTTTCACGGCGGTTCCGGTTCTACAGCGGAAGAGATCAAGGAAGCTGTCAGCTACGGCGTTGTTAAAATGAATATTGATACCGACACCCAATGGGCGACTTGGGAAGGTATTCTGAATTATTACAAAAAGAACGAAGGCTATCTGCAAGGCCAGCTGGGTAATCCAGAAGGCGCAGATAAACCCAATAAGAAATTCTACGATCCACGCGTATGGCTGCGTGCCGGTCAGGTTTCTATGATTGTCCGTCTGGAACAGGCTTTCAGGGAACTGAATGCGGTTGATGTGCTGTAATTGGTATTGATGTTATCAGTAACCCCCTGAATGGAAATTCAGAGGGTTTTTCGCGGGTGTTTCTATATTCAATTAATGATGTTATAGAAACACCTTTATTTTATTTGAAGTAGCATTCCAAATGAGTCTTTTTATTGTGAAGCTCTCCTCATTCCTAATTTATTAGCAATAGCCGCGGAGCGAATGTTAATAGCTTCTGTTGATATTTTATTTATATTTTGTCCTTTTAGTGATTTTTTTATGGCTTTTATTGTCAGGAATTTTCCAACGCCTTTGAAATTATACTCTCTATTGGTTGCAACAGCGGGTTCTGTTTCTTGTAGCATAGCTCTTTCTTCATTACTGAATTGAGTATAGGGATGAGCTAATGCATAGTTGACATGTAATTCTGTTTTTTTATTTTTTATATCATGATATGTCTTAACTTCCATTGCCGCATAAATTTTTCTTTCACCTGTATAATTGTTTTTTTCACTTTTATCCATTAAAGCAAAGAAGTCTGTTCTGCATAAAAATCAGGGTGATTGCTTCTATATTTATGTCCTTCGCTGTGCTCTGATATTGTATCCCTTATCGTTCTTGCCATATAACCGGATATCTCAGCTCCTAAGGAAAGATTTTCCTTTGACTTTTCTGTAAGGGAGGTATTTTCTTCAAGTCTGCTGTATATTATTTGACTTTGTTCTATGCTTCTTAACAATTCTTCATGACCAAGCAAATAACCTGAAGGATTGCTATCTCCTACACGAACAACTTTCAACGAACTATTTTTTGCATAACTTCTTTCTCTTTCATCCCATTTGACGACATGTGAGCTTCGTGCCGCTAATTTAAATTTTAATTTATCAAGTGAATTCACCTCTTTTGTATATTTTCCTTTTTCTGGTGCTAATCCATTCTCATCTTGTAAACTAATTGGATTATTCCTTACCATCCGGTATAAATTCAGTCCATCAATTGTTCCTGCCGGGTCTGCACTTAACCATCTACCCGTCCACGATTGATAATAGCGGTAACCGTAATAATACAGCCCGGTGGCATCCCGCTCTTTGCCTGAGTAGCGAATAGTTTTATAACTGGCTTCTATCTGGCTGTTTGCCGCCCATAATGCGGTACCACCAAATGGGTAGTATTCTTCTTCACTGATAATCTGCCCCTGATTATCCAGTTCAAGCTGGCTGGAGCCGATAAGGTTATCGTAACTGTAACGTAGCTGATTGTTGTCGATACCTTCTGGTTTACCGCTCTCCCAATGCAATGCCTGCACTTGTGCGCGACCGGTTTCACCTACCGTGATAACTTGCAGGTCTTCCGTTATGGTGGCGCTGTTTTGTGTTATGCGTAGTTCCAATCCAGGCAGATAAGTGACCCGCTGCTGCTGTGTGGTATTTTGTGTTGGCTGTTCATTGACTTTCAGCCGCCGCATCCCATCACTGCCGTAGCGATACCACTCGTTTCCTATGCTGTTATTGACTTGCTTCAATTCGCCTCGTGGTGTCCAGACCAGAGACTGTCCGGGCAACAGACTGGTTTGGTGACCGCCAGCATCGAACAGTGCATCAACTTTATTTGGATCGGTAGTTAACGTGCTGAGAACACCCCGATTGCTGCGATTTGAGATCGTGATACCTGTCGTGTAGTTGTTTTGAGTGGCTGGTGAGCTGTGCCGGATTTGCATCAGATTACCGCTGTGATCGTAACTGTAGCTGCGAGTGTAGTTGGTATAAGTGTTGTTGTCAGAAGGTGAAACGGGAGAAGGAAGTTGGTGACTTTGCTGACTGATATTCGCCATTTCGCGGCCAGTTGCTTTGATTAATTGATACAGAGAATCGTAGGTGTAGATATTCTCTGGTACCACTTTCTGATTATGCCAGAAGCGGGTGGCTTCCGCGTCATTACGGATACCTATCACATTGCCTACTGGGTCATATTCATAGCGTAAATCCTGTAACACTTTGGTGTCTGACGGACGGCGGGTGGTGATACCGATAAGCCGCTGAGTTTCCGGTTCATAGCGGTATTCCGTGATAACACCGTTACCGTGCGCTTCACGTAATTTTTGTCCGGCGGCGGAGTAGGTCAGGGATTTGATAATAACTTGTTCACTCTGGCCTTTTAGCGTTAGCCAGCTCCCTTTGAGCTGCCCGGCCACATCATAGGCCAGACGCTGTGTGTTTCCTTTTGCATCGGTTTGGCTCAACAGAGCGCCAGTCGTATCGGTTTTACTTTGGGTAATATAGACATCGTTGCTCAGTTTTTTCTGCCAGATGCTCTGGTCTTCACTTGTCCAATCAGCTTCCTGACTATCAAGCAACAACTGGTGGGATTGTGATAAAACGGTACCTGTCAGGGAAAGGCTGTTCAGTTGAGTTAATCCCGCGGTATCGTAATGGCTAACACACTGACCGGCGAGGTTGAGATCTTTCTCGGTGGCTGTATTGCCTGCCCAGATAAGGCGTTCGGTAATTTTCTCTTCCGTCTGTACTTGCTCGGTGATAGCGAGCAGGCGACCGGGCAGCGTGTTACCTTCATATCGATGGTTTTGACGGACACCGGTTGCATTGATGATCAATATTAGGCGACCTTCAATATCGTTGAGTGTGATAGTCCGACCAGCATCAACACTTTCTTCACGTAGAACATGACCAGCAAGATTAAAGACGCGAATGAAATTCGGGCCGCTTTGGTTTTTGTTCTTGCGTGGATCGGTGCTTTTTACCTGAAATCCCTGAATATTGAATTCATAGCGAGTGATCAGTTCGTTACTGTTTTCTTCAGCTTGAATACGTAGATATTCCAGCGTGCGTACATTTAACTGCCGGTTATCCAATACACTGATCGATGGTGTTTTTTGGTCGATTGCAGAATGATAACTGCTCATATTTTAACTCCTTAGACGATATTAATCTTCAGAATAATTTAAGTTACAGCAACAGCCAAACGACCTTATATCACTAAATAGACAAGGAAAGAGATTTATCGAGATGCTATTAATGCAAACGCGTTGGTAATTTTTGAGATTGTATTAATAGAAATTAAGGTATCAGATAGAGGTGTGATCGGCCAACCATCAGGAAAACAAGTGGTTAGCCGACTTGATATGCCGATAGTGCTTAAATAACGAATCATTTGTATCTCACTGTTAATGCAGAGAAAACGTTATTTGGTTGAGGCAGTATTTGTTTAGTTAAAACGCATTGCTTAAATGAAACATTCAAAATATCGTAATTTGATAAATTTTCTATTGGAGGTGATAGCCGGATGATTGCTTATACCTTCCGATCAAAAAGCAAGTCTAGTCTACGTACCTTTGAGTTGATTGTTTTTAAAGAGATCTAAGGTTATTTAGTTCCATTATGGAAAGCTATTTCACTTATTAATACTGATAGGATAACATGATATTTTTTCATGTTGTAATTTTGAAACTCTCACTTTAGCTTATAACTTGTTTATTTTTAAATAGTTATGGTCATTATTTCACCATGATAATTTTTAGATAAAAATTTGACATATGATAATATCAATCTAACATTATATATAAATATTAATTATAAATTAATATTTTTAAAACAATTCTGTAATTAGCAATAAGGAGTTAAAATGGAAATTGAATTTATTGAAGAATCTGAGCCATCAGTTGAAGTCCTTTGTAATAGTGTTGATTGTCCATAACAATTAAACTAAATCCCCTCTGATTGAATTTAGGGGGGAAGGTGTATAATGATGAATCAAAGAGAAATAAACATATATTTATCAAAATTAATATCAAATCCGAAATACTCGATAAAAATGTATGAAAATCCAAATAAATTTATGGATAAATATCATATAGCTACGGAAAGCAGAGGAGTATTAATTGATTTTTTTAAGAAAAATGGCGGAAGATTTGTTAGTTCGTCGATTTTGCAAAAAATAAAGAGAATGGATGGTTTGAAAACGGCACTTACCAATGTATATAAATATTTAGGTGAAGAGAAATTTGAGTTAGAATTTGAAAAATATTTAAATAGTCTTCCTTTTAGTGATCAAGTTAAAAGGAACCCTGTTATTGAATCTGAAGTTTTTTGTAGTTTCATAATCGACTCAACTGGAGATGATGTATTAAAATTAATTGCATTATATGAGAAAGAAAAGAACAGCCTTATAATTGATCTTCAAAATACGAATGATAATTGGATAGATTATACACCAAAGATTGATATAGCTCCTCTGGAAAAAGTATTTGTTATTTCTCATCCAACAGTGAGAGTGAAAAAATTTACTAAAAATATTAGTGTATTACTAAATCTTCTTCATAAGGGAGAACCTCCTGGTATTTTGAAAGAAAATTTAATGGAAAGAGAAAGTAATATTATGTTTTATAAGAAAAACAAATCCCGAGAAATTATTTCATGTATGATAGGTGATGTTATCTGTCATATTGTCTTGTCGTGTAAGAATATAATATTAGCTAGTAATATATTTAATGAAGTGAATGAATGTTATGATATCGACAAGGATACCTTCATATCTTCTCTTAACATGCTGAATTCAAATGGTTTAATCTTTCTTAGTGCTAAGGATATTCTCAATGAGTAAATATGAAAAGCTTGGTATTGGTGTTAACTATAAGTCATCTTTTTCGAAAGAAATTTATAAAAATATTCAACATATTGATGTTCTTGAAGTACACTCTGAAAAATTTTTTTGGGATAAGGACGACACTTATTTAGAAAAATGCTGTAACGAGGTGCCAATTATATTTCATGGTCTTGATATGTCATTGGGAAGTGAGGAGAGCTTGGATAGTGAGTATATAAATAAATTAAAGCAAGTTGTTAATGATAAAAAACCTAAATGGTATAGTGATCATTTATCAGCAACACGGCATGGAGATATTGAGGTTGGGCATTTAATGCCAATACACTTCTCAGTTGAAAATGCATGCAAAATAATAGAAAAAATAAATAAAATAAAATCACAAGTTAGTGATAGGTTTATTATTGAAAATATTACTTATTATTATGAAATGCCTTTGTCTGATTTGTCAGAAATTGAATTTATAAATAAAATAATTAAAGGTAGTGATTGTGGCATGTTGTTGGATATTAATAACTTATATATTAATTCAATAAATCATAATTATGATCCTAAAGAATTTTTGCTAAAACTACCATTAGATCATGTTGTAGAAATTCATTTGGCTGGTGGGGCATATAAGTTTGATATGATTATAGACACTCATGCTAATGATATATGGAATGAAGTATGGGAATTATATGAGTTTGCACTTTCAAAAACGGATGTCAGTGGTGTTATAATTGAAAGAGATTCTAATGTTGAAGATTACACTACTATTATTGATGAAATATCTATAGCTCGTGATATATATAAGAGAGTATATGGAAAAGTAATATGAACTTTTTAATTGTTGCACATCCTGATGATGAAATTATATGGTTCAATCCAAAAGATTTTGACTATATAGTTATAGTTTTCTCTGGTAGAGAAAACAAACCGTTATTTCATAAACAAAGGAGTGAAGCATTATCTGAACATCCTTATTTTTCTAAAATTATTAATTTGGGTTTAAAAGAACCTGGGAATTGGGAAAGTTTTGAAACTAATTTTTTGGATAAAAAATATTTTAAGATCTTATGTGATTCTCTAGAAAAACTAAACATTTATGAATATGACTCTATTACTACACATGCTTTACATGGTGAATATGGGCATTATGATCATATTGCTGTCCATTATGCTGTAATTGAAATCTATGGAAAGAAGAATACTATCTATATATCTAATGGGTACAACATAGGTCAAGATGAAATATTATTTTCTAATTACATAAGTGATTATGTGAAGATAAAAAGAATCTACCAAAATCATGGTGTATGGACTTGGAATAAATATAGACTTCCTCAGGGTGTTCCTTCAACTAAACTAATAATTGATAATAGAAATTTGAGAATAGCATCTTTAGCGAGTATACCAGAAAGAGAATATAATTTACAAATTGCTATTAACTCTATCTATCCACAATTAGATGAATTAAATGTATATTTAAATGGATACGAAAAGATACCTCAATTTCTGAATAGAGATAAAATTAAAGTTTATATGAGCCATCGTTTTGGGGATTTTGGTGATGCATCAAAGTTCTTCCCATTAAAAAATAAATCTGGGTATTTATTTACGCTTGATGATGATCTAATTTATCCACCAAACTATGTTGAAAAACTTGTATTGAAAATAGAAAAGTATAAACGGCAGCAATTTATATGTGTGCATGGGAATATTATTGATATAGATTCATTATCATCATATTATAAATATAAAAAGGGAGTTCACTTTAGTCGGCCGCTTGATAATGATATTACTGTAAATATTCCAGGTACTGGTACATTGGCTTATCATTCATCGTTGTATTCATTTTCGATGGAGTCTTTTCAATTAAAAAATATGTCAGATATTTGGGTTGCCGTTATTGCTAAAAAAAGAAATATAGCTATCATTTCTATTGATAGGCCTGATTGTTGGATTAGAACATCAATATCAAAGACTGATCCTAATTCTATTTACAGTAATAGAGAATATTTGGATAAAAAAATATGTGAAGTGATAGAAAGAGAGGAATTATACAAGATATGATCAGTGAATATAAAAAAGAATTAAATGCTCAAGGGTATGTCTTAGTACGGGATTTCTTATGTCATAAGGAGAAAAAACTACTTAGTTCAGCAGTGCAATTTCTTGATGACCGAGAAGATGTTCCCGGGGAAATAATGAAATACTATGAGTCCAGTGTGATTGATAATAATAAAATACTTAATAGAATAGAGAATTTTATTGATGCAAAAGAAGCTTTTTTTATAAATAAAATTGAAAAAAAATCTTCTAAATTATTATCTTTAGTTATGGGTGAAGATTATTTTTTATTTAAAGATAAAATTAATTTTAAATTAAGCGGTGGTGGTGGATTTTCTCCCCATCAAGATTATCCTGCATTCACTAGATTCATTAATAAGGAAATGTTTAATTTAATGATTCCAATTGATGATACAACCATAGATAATGGTTGTTTATGTATTTCAAATAAGCCATTTGAGAAAAAATTAATTCCTCATAGCAAAGGTAAGGCATTGAAAAATACATATGAGAAATATGATTGGACTCCTATTCAGGCTAATGCTGGAGATCTTTTGATCTTTAGTTCATTTTTATTGCATATGTCAAAAGAAAATCTATCTGGTAATAGGAGAAGGTGTATTTTTTTTACATACAATTGTTGTTCTGAAGGTGATCTTAGAAGTAAATATTTTGACTTCAAAAGAAAGTCTTTTCCTCCATTAGTAGAACGTGATGAGAACCATGATTATTCACAATGGATAAATAACTTAGCGAGAAGGATTTTATAATGTATTTTTTAGCATGGGAATGTTGTTTCCTTTCTGGATATAGGGCGAAGTGTTTATTAAATTACTGATATGGTAAATACTATGTGTATAAAAAGACGTTATTTTTATAGGGATGGGTTGTATAATGAAATTCCTGATTTTAGTATTACTCCAATCAATAATAACTTAAGTTTGATGGAGTTTCCTTATCAGATAAAATTGGACTCAAAAGTTTACTCTGATAATCTAAAAGAAATAAATATAAATCGTTATCCTAGCTTCGATGCTAATGTAATTAAAGGAAAATTATGTGAAATTAATGGTGTCAATTATGATGAAAATATTTTGCTTGGTAATGGTCTTTTGGAATTGGTTCAAACCATTTTGTTATCTTTTTCTACAAAAAAAACTAATCTATTAATCCCAGATCCTTCATTCTTTATGTTTACAAGATTGGCGAACATATGCCGAGTTGATGTACATAAAATTCCTCTAAATGATGATTTCAGCCTTAATGTGCAAGCATTTATCCATGCGTCCCAACAATATGAAAACTCACTAATTATTATTGATAATCCAAATAATCCGACCGGTGTGTTATTTGGGGCAGATGAAATAAAATGTATTGTTGAAAATTGTAAGTGTCCTGTTGTTATTGACGAGGCATATGTGGCTTATTCATCGCAAGGTTCAAATATATTAAATCTTATTCCTGAATATGATAACCTCATTGTTCTCCGTAGTTTTTCTAAAATTGGTTTTGCTGGGCTGCGTTTTGGATATCTGTTTTCTAATCCAAACCTTATCTCATATATTAATAAGTTTTCTTTGATGTATTCATTAAGTGATATAAAAATGAAATTAGTTCTGGATATTATAAATGAAGAAAAAATTGACACGAAAAATATATCAAATGTAAAAAAATATAGAGATGTTATGATAAATAAAATGTCAAAATTAAATGATATTGTTGTAAGTAAAAGTCAAGCTAACTTTATTTTCTTTTCAGGAGAGGCTGATAGTATTAAGTTGTTTAATGATAAAATGATTAGAAATGGAATAAAAGTCAGTGTTTTTCCATTGGGTTACTCAAAGATCACAGATGATAGTATAAGATTTTCCATTGGAAATAAATCTATAAATGGCATTGTTTTAAATATTATATTAGATAGCTTTAATTGAGGTTTGTATGTACTATATAATTGGGTACGAAAATATACTTGAGTTTATTAATAAAACTATCGGTTTACGTGGTACATCTTTTAATTATTACAATGAATTTTTCATAAAATACTCTGTTTTTGATAGAATACCTGATTCTGACATTCCTCTTATAACTTCATATGAAGGCGCTTTACCATATTGTTACGACCACCTACTTACATTAAAAGATAAATATACGAATAATTCGGAAAAGATTAATTCAATGATTGTAAATAATGTCTTCTATGAATGGCTCTATACATTGTCAAAATATGATAAAATCTATGAATTAATAAACAGAATTATTAAAATTGTTATTGTAAATAAGTTATCTTCATATACAAATGGCACGACACAAAAAACAATTGGTCTTGCTTCTATGGATTTTAAAGATGAATTTGATTATCAGGATTTTATTGAATTGGTTTTTCATCAATTGACCCATATGGTTTTGTTCATTGATGATATCGCCAATATACATATGAATGAAGATACTAAGGGAATTCATGTAGAGGTTGATGGGGTTAAGTCTGTTTTTGGTAATAACATGTTTCCCATATACTTACTTTTCCATAGTTATATTGTCGGTGTGGAGATTCTTTCATTTAGATCTCAATTGTTTGGATTAAACTCATCTGCAAAATATCATGGTTCTACAGATAGAATTGTGAGATTATGTAAAAAAATGTCATGTATTATTAAAGAAAATATAAATATGTTTTCAGGGCGTTCAAGAGAAATTTTTAAAGAATCTTTACATTTATTGAATGTATTTGAGCATTATAAGGAAACAAAATGATATACAATGACTATCCTTTATTTAGTAATGTTAAGAGAATTGTTAATTCTGATGATTATAATTTTAGTGAATTACACGATAATAAAAAAATAAAATATATCTGTAAGGATAATATCGATCCTGGATTAAGTAAGGAAATTTATGGCAAAGTATTTTCAAATGGGGATATATATGTAATTGAATTTCATTATGATCAAAATATTTCTGATATATCATTATGGCTCGAAAGCATATTTGGGCCACTTCTTACTTATAAGAATAGAGGTCTTAAAGAATATGAAACGATAAAACCAGTTGATAACCCTAAATGGTTTTTTGAATCAAATTTATCTCAACCGGTACATACAGATGAAGGACATGAAGAAAAACAGCCAAACATAGTTGCACTATATTGTCAAAATCCTTCTTATGAAGGTGGTGATAGTATATTAGTTGACTCAGATGCTGTTTATAACTTTATTTTTGAAAAATATGGGAAAAAATCTGATATACTATTCCATGATGAATGTCTTTCCCATTTTTCCAATAATAAATTTTTTCAAAAAAGGATATTTTTAAAAATATCAAACAATATTGGAATATCATTTTCACCATTACTCAATAAATTTAAATGTACCGAAGATGTTTACTCAATGCTTATGGATATTAGTGCTTTTATACACCAAAAGGAAAATCAATACCGATTGCGTTTAAGTAAAAATCAATGTATTGTGTTCAGTAATTATTTGTATTTGCATTCCAGGACAAAATTTCCTAAAGATTCACCAAGGACATTATTTAGATTTTGGTTTTAGAGGGGTAGTATGAATTTAATAATCGCTGATGCCTTGGAATATAAAGGTAGGGTAAAAAAATTTGCGTCTGGGAATAAAAATGTCATTATATTTCTTTTTTTCTTATTACTTCCGGCAAAGTTCAGTGGTCTCATTGAGGTCTTAATTACTTTATCTTATAATATTGTTCTTCCAGAAAGCCACATAAAATCATTTTATTTTTCTTCCATATCTTTAATAGTATATATGGTTTTTTATTTGATTAACATAAGGTTTTTTCCTTCTGCAAAGGAAAATTCAATCATCGTTTCTTTGGTAAGCAAAAAAACATTGTTTTTTTGTCGTATCGTTTTTTTTATTTATAGTACTTTTCCGATGATTATTTTCTTTTTTATGGGTTTTCTTTCCGAAAATGTTAATTTTTTACATTATTTTTCATCTGTGTTTTTTTTAATAGTTTCTTTTGCTGTAATTGGATTTTGCTTATTTGAGTTAAGTTTTTTACATTTTTTTATTGTTGCTGTGTTCTTTATTCTGGCGGCATCATTCAGGAACGGAATATTATATGATTTGATTTTTACATTAGTTATTCCATTAGTAGCATTGATATTATATTTGAATTTTACACCATGTTCTATAATTAATAGAAATAAAAAATTATTTTCATTAAGATTTTTTTCGTTGCCTTATATAATTAATCTTCGTTCTTTTTTTAATAAAAATAAAATATCTGTACTTATTATGGTGTTGTTTGTTCTGCTTTTATATCTATTATGTGAAAGTGCTTTTTCTCAAATACCAAACAAAGCTGGTTATATATTATTAATATATTCCAGTGTTGTTTTATATATATGTATGTTGTTGTTCTATAATCTTTCATATATTGAAGTAAATTATCTTTCATATTTGTCAAATTTTTTATCTGTGCATAAAATATTATTTTTTAATTATTGTGTTTCTTTGTTTTTTTATTTTATTTGTTTTTTTATTTTTTGCTTTCTTGTTATTAAATCTTTTTCTGTAATTATATTTTTATCTTATATTTTTCTTTCTATTATTGTTTCTTTTATTTCTCTGTTGAGAACGCAATACACGAAAATTATTATTGTTGGTGTCATTTTCTTTTTTACATTTTTTTTAGGGGTTATTTATGCTTGAAGTTGTTGGGTTAGAAGTTGTTATTAATGGTAAGACTGTTTTTTCAGGAGCCAATTGTAATTTTTGTATTGGATTAAACCGTATTGCGGGAATTAATGGGGCGGGTAAAACGACTTTTCTTTCAAGTATTGCTGGCGTAAGTAAGGTTAAAAAAGGAATAGTTAACTTTATAAAAAAGGGAGAGAAGCACCGGTTTAGTTTGCAGCGACATGGCTTTTATATATCGGATAATGTTAACTTTTATAACTTTATTACGGGAATGGATGTGATAAATTTAAGTAAACGTTATAGGAAAAGTAATCTAAAACATCAATTAGATTACTATTTAAATGGTTTTGGCATATCTAATTATTCTGGCATTGAATATGGAAAAATGTCACTTGGGGTAAAAAAGAAATTTTTATTGACATCAGCTTTTATTACCGATGCGGATGTTTATATTTTTGATGAGCCAACAAATGGCCTTGATTCAGATTCTATAACATTTTTAATTGAGTTGCTGATTTCTCTTGCAGAAGAGAAAGTTGTTATTTTTAGTTCTCATGATGACAGGTTTTTACAGGAATTGAACTTTATTACCTATGAAATAAAAGGTAATAAAATATTCTGAAAAAGAAAATAATTATAATTATTTTCTATATTAGTATTGATAACTATTTTGTATAACTTAATTTGACCTCGTAAATAATTCTGTATAACAGCACATTAAGCCAAAAATTAGCCATCAAGTAAAATTGCTGATGGGTGATCTGCACAGTAATGGCTTCTGGTCAAATGATCCATATTTGAAGGCTGTTTTTCAACCATTGGCTTATTCATGTATAGCATTTAATCAGGCTAGAGGAGCAGCTGTACAGGGTCCATTTATTTATTGCTGTAAATTGGACATTAATTTATTGGATATATTAATTTTTTTATCGATTTTAGGTGATGTGTTCTCGACTTTAATTCTGTTGAATAAGGTTCACCTGCTTATTAAGTGGTTTTATCTAATTAATAAGTATGGACATTTTCAATAAATCTTAATCATTAACATCGGGCTAATTCATATTCATGTTGCTTTATTTATCAAATAATAATAATTTTTATTATCATTTGTAATCGTATTCTTGTTGTAGCTGATGATCTAAACTTTATGGAAACTAAATGAGAGAGCTAACGACCATGCAGGCCGCTTATTGGGTTGGCCGGCAATATGAACAGACGTTGGGTGGTGTTACCGCACATTTGTATGCAGAGTTTGATGGTACTGGGCTTGATCTTGAGCGGTTGAAAACTGCTGTACAGTATCTCTTTGATCTCCATCCGATGTTGCGATTACGCGTTACACCGGATGGCATGCAAACCATAGAAAGTCTGTCTTCCAACGACAAATTGCACATTGACGATGTCAGCATATGTGATGAAAAAGGCATTGCTGATTTTCTGGAAAGTAAACGAAAAAGTAAAACCCACCAGAAACTGGATCTTGAACATGGTCAATCTATCGACTTGAGTGTCACCCTTTTAACGAATGGAGATTTTCGTTTGCATATCGACCTGGACATGATTGCCGGTGATGCGCAAAGTTTTCGTATTCTCATGGAAGATTTGGCCCGATTTTATCACCAGCCTGACCATCAACCGAAAAATGGAGGAAGCACTTATTTTCACTATTTGGAGCGGATGCAGGCTGATAAGTCTTTATTAGCTTTACGTGAACGCGATAAAAAATGGTGGAGTGCGCGTATTGCGCAAATTCCACCAGCCCCTAAACTTCCTCATATTCATCGCCCTTTCCCAAAGGGAGAATACTTTAGTGATCGATTCGCGGTTCAACTGACGAAAGAAGAAAAGTTGTCGTTAAAGACAACCGCCAAAAAATATCAGATTACGCTGTCAACACTATTTTTGTCTCTTTTCGCGTGTACCGTGGGGATTTGTACGCAGTCTGATAAATTTAGATTAAATGTACCTACGTTCCAACGAGAAAGTTACCTCAGTGATGTGGACAAAATTGTTGGTGATTTTTCAGATTTATCTATTTTAAGTGTTGAATTACAGCGTCATGAGCCGGTGATTGCGTTATGCCATCGTTTTGCTGATCAAATCGCTTTACTCCTTTCTCACCGTGCCTATCCGGGCGTCAGTGTTATGCGGGATCTCTCCCGATACCACGGTAACATGCAAATCTCGCCTATCGTTTTTACCTCCGGTTTTGGTATCAGTGGCGATAATTTATTGTCCGAAAATGTAACCCGTGCTTTCGGTGAAATGGTCTTTGTTATTTCGCAAGGGCCACAGGTTGCCTTGGATGTCCAGGTTGCGCCGGCTTATGAAGGGATTTTGGTCAACTGGGATGTTCGTCTGGATATTTTCCCTGAACCGCATATTCGCAGAATGTTTGATATCTATCTCTCTTTGATTCGGATGATCATTCGTTCGCCTGAATTGATAAACCAGTCTTTGGACTATTTTTTCTCATCTCATTTTTCTGCTTCGCATCAAGATGTAGGTACTGAAAAGGTGACATCCTCTTGTGTTGAGCAAATGCTCATTATTTTGCTGTCCCGGCTGACGAATGAAGAAAATATCAATGCTCATACTTCTCTTTCTGCATTGGATATTGATGCTGATGTCGCAGAAGAATTAACGGGATTTATTAACAAATATATCCCACAGGCAGGACTGATGATTGAAGATATTAAGGCTCATCAAACATTAAATGCACTGGCGCAGACAATGACATTGAGATCGCGGGGAGCGGCTGAAAAGGCGGCTGAGGCACTAGTGAAAATCCTTAATCGACAGAAGTAATCTTTCTTTTTGAAAGAGGTTAAATGTTTAGCTTGTTAATTAATTAGATTCTGCGCTTTCTCACAATCGAAAATTGAGGAAATATCATGGATACCGCACTAACACCATTACAACGCGCGTACCTGCTAGGACGAAGTGAACTATTACCACTGGGTGGTGTTGCCATGCATGATTTCAGGGAATTCAGAGGTCATATCGAGTTTTCTGTTATTAGGACCCGGCTCACCAAATTAGTACAGCAATATGATGCGTTACGTACCCATATAGATGAAAGTTCATTGGTTCAACATGTCTCCGATGCCATTATCCTGAATCTTGATGAAATTGATTTCACTGCTATCCCGCGTTCAGCGGCTTATCAAAAGATAGATGAGATGAGGCAGGCGTATTCTCATAAAATCCACGATCTTTCTCGCTCTCCCTGGCATATTTGGGTCATTAAATTGGCAAAGCCAGAAGATGAGGATAATGACTTTTTTACGACCGTGGTGTTCGTGAGCTTTGATGCACTGATTTTGGATGGCAGCGCTATCTCTTTCATCTTGTTTAAATTGTTTGAGGAAGATGAGAATGAGTGGAAAAGATCCAGGCCAACGGGAAATATCGCTCATTTGCTTCAACCGCCTTCTGACTCGAAAAAGCAAAGTGATACTGAATATTGGTCAGAAAAGCTGAAAGAATATTCCGGCCCACCGACGTTACCTTGGAAGAGACCTCCAGAATCGATTAAATCCTCTCGCTACAGAAGGGAGAAGGTCACCGTTCCCAGCGCGACGTTGAATCATTTGTCTAAAATCGCTTCATCTTATGGTCTGTTTCAAAATACGATTTTGTCTACTATTATCCTGGAAATAATGTCATTTTGGACACAAGATAGTCGGTTATGTCTCGGTGTTCCCGTTGCTATTCCCACCCAGAAAATGCAGTTCAGTAATGAATCTTCATTTGTCGCTGTTTGTTTTAAAAGGAATCAGGCGCCATTTTTAGAAAGAGCGACAGCTTTTCAAAATGATATTTTTGCCTCTTTGGAACATCTGGATTTTTCCGGCGTTGATATTAACAGACTGATATTCAATCAACATCAGACAGGTTTAGCGCTACCTGTTGTGTTAACGAATGGTTTGTCATGGAAAACACTGCCTGCATCTGGTGATATCTCTTTTTATGATGGATTAACGCAGACACCGCAAGTTGCGATGGATATTCGTTTGTCCCTGGACCAGAATAAAAATTTGGTGTTATCCATTGATTATGCAGAAAAAGCGCTGGAAAAAAATATCGTGCAGGATATTTTACAAACCATCACTCAGGCAATAACGTTGATCTGCCGTCAGGAAAAACTCGCTGTGGATTTTTCTGAGGTGATTGATTATCACCATTACAAAGATAATGGTAATGACAGTGATTTTATCTGTTCAAATTTCCTGTCTCGTATTGCGGATAACCTATTGACGGGAAAATTAAAAAAAACCGCTATTATCTGTGGGGAGCAGCAGATTACCTATTCTGAATTGGGGGAACGTGTTCAAAAGATAGTGAATAACCTGAATCGCTGTGGAATGCGTAAAGGCAGTGTGGTCGCGATTTGTTTACCTCGTAGTCCTGAACATGTGATGGTAACAATGGCGTGTGCGCTTTTGGGGATTATTTGGGTGCCTATTGATGTAAATTCTCCCTCTGAACGTCTGGATTATCTGCTAACGAATTGCCATTCTGATCTCATTGTGAGTACTGGACAGTTTAATAGTGATAAAGCTGTCACATTGGAGACGCTGCTCACATCGGTTTCTGACAACGTTTTACTTCCCTTAGAGACTTTATCATCACTGAGTCATAGCATTGAGCCCGCTTATTATCTGTATACCTCGGGAACAACGGGTAAGCCCAAATGTGTGGTGCTCAATAACAAGGCAACATCTAATGTTATCGGGCAAACGCTGAATAAATGGGAGGTTAAACAGGATGATGTGTTTATTTCCGTTACGCCATTACATCATGATATGTCTGTTTTCGACCTCTTTGCATCACTGACTGTTGGCGCAACGCTGGTTATCCCTGAACCCCATGCAGAGAAAGATGCTATCCATTGGAATCGGCTGGTTTCGAAGCACAAAGTTTCTATTTGGTGTTCAGTGCCTGCGATTTTAGAAATGTTAATTGCGTGCCAAAATGGGGGCTCTCTCTCTTCCCTCAGACTGATAGCGCAGGGCGGTGATTATATTAAGCCTGCTCTCATCAAGGAAATTAGAGCGACGTATCCTGATACTCGGTTATTTTCTTTGGGAGGGCCGACTGAAACGACGATTTGGAGTATATGGCATGAAATTACGTCAGAGGATGTCAGCCTTATTCCTTATGGTAAACCCCTGCCTGCGACTCAATATTTTATCTGTAATGATATCAATGAACATTGCCCGGCGTTTGTGACTGGCCGGATTTATACTACGGGAGTCAATCTTGCCTTAGGCTATCTGGAAGATGGTCTTGTTGTGCAAAAAGATTTTGTCACTATCACCTCGCCTACAGGTGAACAATTAAGAGCATTCAGAACAGGGGATCAGGGCTATTACCGAAAAGATGGCACCATCATTTTTGCCAGCAGAGTAAATGGTTATGTCAAAATTCGGGGAATTAGGGTGTCTCTGCCTGATATTGAAAGTGAGTTATGTAAACATCCACAAATTAATCATATTGTCGTCGTTGATTATCCAAATGAGCAGAATGGCGATGCAACATTAGGTGCTATGTATACGACGCTAAATGGTCAGGAAATTCTCGCCTCAGAATGGCGGGATTTTTCTCACGGGCTTTTACCCGTTTCTCATATACCAACGCGTTTTGCTCATATTCAGGCGTTTCCTTTGTCTGCAAACGGTAAAACAGATCGACACCAAATCAGGGCGTTCTTTACGCAACCGAAGCCGGATAATTTGGCGGATAAAAAGTCTGTTATATCGGAGAACCAAAGCGTTAATAACAGCGCAGAGGATGAACATTACCAATCGATCCTCGGCATTTATTTGCATGCCATTGGTGCGCAGCCGTTAACTGGTTTGAATGAAGATTCTGAATTTTTAGCGCTGGGATTAAGGCCTTCGCATCTCAAAGAAATCGCTCGGCGTCTCACTGAAAAATTTGGTGTTATTCTGACGCCTCAGCTGTTAGTTAAATGCAGAAATGCCCGGCAGGTTTCTTCTTTGCTTTCACAAAGTATTTAACCTGTTTTTCTAAAGAACCGGAGTCTGACCCGGTTCTTTATATATTAAGTTATTTTTTATTCTATGAGTAAAGCGCTTTTACAGGCAGGAAAAGCGAGTTTCCTGTGAGCACTTTTTGTAGAAAATCAGTCAGATTTTTCTGATGGTTTTCAACCTCTTCTTTACCAAACATTGCTGAATCAGCATCAAGATCAACAATTAATTCTCCAGCATCTACTTTCCCGCGATAGATAATGTTAAAGCTAAAGCAATCATAGAGCCCGCTGGTGAGTATATGGCGTTTAACCTGGCAATCGAAAAAATTGGGAGAGTCAAAAGGTAACACGTTGATGAGTGGCGAAAATAAATAACGGGTATCTTGAGGTAATTGATGATCTAAAAAGATCTGTTCTATACGATATCTGGCATGAGTCCGTTGAGTATGAAGCGCGTTGATTGTTTTTTTCAAAAAGGTTTCTAATGTCTCATCCGGATTGGTGTTTATCAATAAGGGAAGGATATTCGTCATTAATGCCGGTGTATTGGTTCTGAAACGGGTTCGGCGATTCATATAGGGGAGCCATAACGGCATTGAATATTCACCATTTTGTGTCTGTGTAGCGAAATAGTGAAGCAGGTAGATGCTTGAAAGCACCACTAACAGATCAGGCCAGGCGATACCTGTATCAGCCGATAAATGTGTTAAGCCTGTGACAATATCCCCGGAGAGCGCACAACTGGTGTAATGGTGTTTGGTGCTATAGTCGGCACGGGCGATATCCACAGTTGGAAAGCGCGCGGATGAAAGATAATTTTGCCAGTATAAGCGATCCTTTTTATATTGTTCGCTGTTACCGTACTCTTGTTCTTCAGTCAGGTAGCTGCTGAGTGAGTGAAAAGAAGCATCGGCACTGGCTTTACCAAGATAGTACGAATAGAAATGCGCACAACGATGTTCAATGAGCGCCATACCAAATCCATCAAGGAGAATATGATGAGCCCGGTTGTACCAGAGATAATGAGATTCGCTTAATTTAAATAGCCACTGAGCGGATAGCAGTTGCGTTAATAAATTCAGCGGAGATTCCACATCGGCTCGCATAAGTTGCAACGCTGTGTTGAAGGGATCGGGCTGTGTCTGTAAATCAATGAATTTTAACTGTGGTGTAGCGGCTTGATTCGGTTGTTGTAAAGGAAGCCGTTCTTCTTCAAGGCGTTTAAAACGGACAGAGAGCACATCTGTTTCACTAATCACCATCGTTATTGCTTTGCAAAGTGCCTCTTGATCGACATTACCCTGAATATCAAGATAGTGAGCGACAGTCGAAACAACTTTTTCGGAATGCAGGCTGAACTCGTGCCAGTAATATTGTTGTGCCTGCGTCAATGGCATCCAGCTAGAAGTTTGAGTGATGTTTAACATTGGGTAAACCTTATGGATTCATCATAGAAAAATAGAATAAAAAGTAAAAAGTAGATAAAATTTTCTTCTATGTTTGTGATAGGTGTTCACGCAATGTTGAGTCACAATATTCCCGTCTGAACAAGCCAACACATAATTGCCCATTTATTCCCATGACATTCATTCTCCTGTTTGATCACCATTTTTCGTTGATTGTTTCTGGCTGAAATCTGAATTGGTTTTATATCTGAGAAAATGAAACATTTGTTGTGCGATACAACAAGAATGTGACGTATTTCGTGATCAACGTTATTGTATATGATAATCATTATTAATCTCATTGTCGGATATTAGACAAAATGATACATTACGTCCACTTTGGATTATCTGAATGGGTATGCGAGGTTTCTGCATCGCAGATCCACAATCACTGTCTGAGAATGCCAGAATGAAATCGATGTTAACCCTTGTATATGGCTTGGTAATTACTCTGGTCACTCTATTTGGGGGGACTGTTTATGCTGCAAACACGAAAAATGCAGCTCAGACAGAAAGCCTTTCCTGGCCAAGAGATTTTAAAAATACTGATGGCACTATCACCACTATTCCGACGAAACCCCAGCGTATTTTATCGACCACTGTTTCGATAACCGGAATACTGTTATCAATTGACGCGCCTGTGGTTGCGAGTGCAACGGCCACGAATGGGAAATTTTTCGCTCAATGGGACAACGTTGCTCAAGAGCGGAAAATTGAAAAGCTCTGGCCAGCCGGCAATATCGATCTGGAAATGGCTTATGTTGTCGCGCCCGATCTAATCGTGGTTTCTGTGAGCGGCGCTGATTCCGCATATGCTCAGGTAGAACAACTTAAACAAATCGCGCCCACGATTATCTTAGATTATGGTAAACAGACATGGCAGGATTTGGCGACTGAATTAGGCAAGGCGACAGGGCTTGAAGATAAAGTTGCGGCCAGAATTACTGGTTTTAATAATTATCTTGCTGAATGCCGGGCAAAAATTGCCATCCCTGAAGGTAAGGTTAATATTATCAGCTATGCAGGGCCAGGAACCATTAACCCCATATCAACGAGCATAAGCCCACATGCTTTGCTGCTTTCACAGCTTGGGTTTACTATCGAGTCGGCAGATCCTGCCTGGCATAATAATGCAAATAAAACCGGGGACTTTGTTTGGGCACAATATGAAAATATTACGCAGTTAACTGCGCCCACAACATTTCTTTTAAGTGCAGGAGAGCACAGAGCGGCTGAATTCTTAAAGGATCCTGTACTCGCTAATTTGGCTTCGGTCAAAACAGGACAAGTTTATGGTCTTGGTGTGAATTCGTTTCGAATTGACTATTACAGTGCAAAAGAAATTGCCGATAGCATTGTTAAACGGTTTGGCATTAAGCAGAAAGCGAAATAACTTAGCAATTGTTTGAGTTGGATATGAAAAAATTGATTTTTTCAGTTGCTAATTCTGTTGCGCAATCCGATAACCGGCAATTCAAATTTCAGCGAAAAGGGTTGCTGATTTGCGGGTTATTACTTGTGGCATTTTCAGTTTTTAGTCTTTTTGTCGGGACCCGCCCTGTCACGATTAAAGTCACTTGGGAGGCATTCACCGCTTTTAACCCTGCCAATAGTGAACATTTATTGGTTCGTTATCTGAGAGTGCCTCGTACTTTGCTGGCGATTATCGTTGGTTGTTCATTGGGTGTCGCGGGTGCCATTATGCAGGCGCTTACCCGTAATCCACTGGCTGATCCGGGTATTCTGGGGGTCAATGCTGGGGCAGCGGTTTCCATTGTCTCGGCAATTGCTTTTTTGGGCATTTCCGATGTTATTGGCTATATGTGGTTTGGTCTGGCAGGGGCGACAATTGCAGGTTGTGGCGTGTATCTGCTCGGGGGGATCCGGCATGGGTTGAACCCGGTAAGAATGGTATTGGCGGGCGCTGCACTGTCCGTTGTATTACTTGCTGTCACCCAGATTATCACCATAAACAGCGAAGATGAGGTATTTAATCAATTCCGGCACTGGGTGGTGGGCTCACTTCAAGGGCGAGGTTATGAGGTGCTTTTCCCTATCTCCATACTGACGGCTTCCGGAGTGATAATTGCTTTAATGCTGACAAAGTCTCTTGATACGGTAGCGCTTGGTCATGATCTGGGAAAATCGCTGGGTGTTAACCAAACCAAAGTCTGGATTCTGTCTGCACTGGCCATCATTATGTTATCTGGCGGTGCCACGGCAGCGGCGGGGCCCATTAGTTTCATCGGCCTGACCGCCCCTCATTTTGCCCGTTTAATTGCAGGGCCTGATTATCGTTGGGTACTTCCTTATTCTATGCTGATATCTGGCGTTATGGTGGTAGCTGCTGATAGTCTGGGGCGAGTCGTAGGATATCCTGGGGAAATTAGTGTTGGCATTATGGTGGCGCTAATCGGAGGGCCGTTCTTTGTTTTCCTGGTCAGAAAATGGAAAATTGTCCAACTATGAGCAAACGGAATTATGGCGAGACTGAGGTTAATATTTCCGGTAAGGTCTGGCGACAAGGAAAAGTGTCTCTTGTTTTCGTTCCCAGAAATCTTATGGTGATTTGTGCCATGTTGCTGTTGATTATGGTATTAGCGCTTTTTTCCATGACTATCGGCAAATTCAATATCACAATCGAACAAATTATCACTATTTTTTGGGGGCCGGGTTCCGGTTCTGTCAGCGAAAAAATCATCATGGATATTCGTTTGCCCCGCGTGTTAACCGCAATTTTTGTTGGTGCGGCACTGGGGGTATCTGGTGCGGTTTTTCAGTCTATTTCCCGAAATGCGTTAGGTTCTCCGGATGTGATTGGTTTTACAGTCGGTGCAGCGACGGGGGCGATTATACAGATAGTTTTATTTGATAATAATGCAGTGCAAATAGCGATTGCTGCTGTTGCCGGAGGAACCCTGACTGCGGCGGTAGTGTATCTGTTATCTTTAAAATCCGGCGCAATAGGGGGGTATCGCCTTATCCTGACGGGGATTGGTGTGGGTTCAGTGCTAAGTGCCCTGAATGGCTTATTACTGGTAAAAGGAAATCTGGATAATGCCGTGATGGCAAATTTGTGGCTTGCCGGATCACTTAATGCCCGAACATGGGTACATGTTTTTCCTGTTTTAACCGGGGTTGTATTGCTGGTGCCTTTGGTTCTTTTTATGGCAAGGAAACTGAGCATTATCGAGATGGGGGATGATATTGCCTGTCAGCTCGGTATCAGAGTGGAACGCGTTCGTCTTATTATGATTTTCTGCGCTGTGGTTTTAGCGGCTCTTGCCACTGGCGCCGCAGGGCCGATTGCTTTTGTTGCTTTGGCCGCCCCTCAGCTTGTGGTTCGCCTGACCTGTTCGAGAAATATGCCGGTTATCAGTGCCGCGCTAATGGGTGCTTGTCTTTTGCTGTCAGCTGATCTGCTTACGCAGCTTTTACCTTTACGAGCGGCAGTCCCTATTGGGCTTATGACGGGGCTCGTTGGCGGAATTTATCTGATTTGGTTGTTGACCCGTTCCCGGCAAATTTAGCAAGAATTGTCGTAAGTTTTCTCTTAATGTGGGAGGCGATATCAGGAGGAATAGTCATTCAGGTAATGAATATAATAATATATTTTTTGGGATCTTTATCTGTCTCAATTGATGGAATATTTTCGTTATTTATATTCTTAACTTAGCTTGTGAATGATTTCTTTATTTTTCTGGTTTGTTTTTTAAGTCTCAAATTAATTCTATAAAATATAGGGATATACTCTTAGTCAATTTCTTTCTGGCTAAATAACTTCCTAAAACCACATATTTTACCGAGTTATCTTTTATTTTTTTTATTTCTTTAAAATAACAAGTTGTTTTATATGGAAAATTTATTTTTCTGTTGCAT
The DNA here is from genome assembly GCF_011189495.1 of Photorhabdus stackebrandtii. Classification (NCBI taxonomy): domain Bacteria; kingdom Pseudomonadati; phylum Pseudomonadota; class Gammaproteobacteria; order Enterobacterales; family Morganellaceae; genus Photorhabdus; species Photorhabdus stackebrandtii. The sequence goes on along the minus strand of NZ_PUJV01000004.1, from coordinate 147,144 downwards.
TGATCACAGTTAATGATAATGATTTTTATTTACATACAATAATACACCTTGTTATGATAATTATTACTATTTAAGAAATATTACAACAAAGCAACACCGAAGAGTAATAATAACATAAAGAAACTACTCTGCATGAAATTAGCATGGGTTGAATCGCACCATGTTTTTTCCAGACTGGGATCCACCGGTCAGCAATGTCACGATTTAACTCATTTAATTTATTAAAACGATTTCGTGTAAGCTGGCTAAAGGAGAAAAATGAATGAATAGGTTGCACTCAACTCTGCAACATGATGTATCAGAAAAAGAACATACTGAAAAATCGAATTTTGTAGGTATTTTTGGAGCTTTATTTTTTGGTGCCATTGCTCTGACAGGAACTGATGCTATTGCGGCAGAGGAAAAGAACCCGCAAAGCGCCCAAAAAGGAAATACCAAGGCATCATCATCAGAAGAAGATGTGTTAGTGGTGACAGGAGAGAAAGTCAATCGCTCTATTTACGATAGTGGTTCAAGTGTCGAGGTTTATAATCTTCGCAAAATGAAATCTATTCCTAATCCTGATGTTAACATGTTGCTGCAAATGACGCCGAACGTTGTTGATAATGGTATTAGTAATGCTCTTCCCGCTGTTCGCGGTGTTGATGGTTCAGGCCCTTCACAAGGGGGAATGGCTTTCATTAGTGGGACGCGTCCCAGAATCAACGTCTCTATTGATGGGCGCTCGTTTACCTATAATGAATTAGCTTTCGGCACGCAATCTTTATGGGATATCGAGAGTGTCGAGGTATTTCGTGATCCACAAAGTTATATTCAGGGAAGGAACGCGATTGCAGGCGCTGTGATTATTAAATCACTCGATCCTACCTTTTATTGGGAGAGCGCAATCAAAAGTGGGTTCGCTAATCAGGGCTATCAACAAGTCGCTGCGATGGCTTCCGGTCCTTTGATTGACGAGCAATTGGCCTTCCGTCTTAGTGTCGATCGTCAAAATCGTGATAGCTTTGCTAACCTGGTTTCCTATGATCCTGTTGGCGATCCGCACAAAATTGAATCAACAACGGTCCGTGCGAAGCTGCTGTTTGAACCACTGTCCATTCCTGAGTTATCCACCAAATTAACGGTTAACCATCTTGATAGTCGTGCTCCGCAGAACGAAGCGTACAATCCAAGGGATACGCTTAATTTAAGGCATGAACTGTTCAGGCCAGTTGTAGAACGAAAAACGACCAGTGGGATCTGGGATATTTCATGGGCTTTGTCAGATACCATTAGTCTGGAAAATAAATTAATTTATACCGATCTTGCTTATCACAGATTAACCTCGTCTAAAATTCCAAAAGCTGATACTGATGGCAAAGAGTTAGAAGTTGAACCTATTATCCGTTTTCAAGGGTTTGATAATAAGCTGAATGGTTTGGTGGGTGTGCGTTATTTCCATGGTAAACAGGATGAGACTATCAATCTTTTCGGGGGCAGCAAGTTTGATGATAAAACGGAAACAGCCTCTGCTTATACTGTCTTGACCTACACGGTTGTTCCTGAAATTGATGTGACTTTATCAAGCCGCTTTGAACGTGAACACAGAACACGTAAAGGGGGAAGCGAAAGTGTAGCCATTGATTTTGATAAAACCTATAACGCTTTTCTGCCTAAAATTGATGTAGCCTGGAAACCGCAGAAAGATCAAACCGTCGGGGTATCTGTTGGTAGAGGTTATAACGCAGGGGGAGCGGGAGTGACCTTTGGCAAGCCTGTCATTAGTTATACCTATGACCCTGAATATGTCTGGAACTACAGTCTTTATACACGTAACAGCCTGCTGGATGGTAAACTGGAACTCACTTCTAATCTTTTCTACAACGATTATAAGGATATGCAGTTGCCTTATTATCTGTCACTCGATTCAACCATGATCCGTAATGCTAATAAGGTTGAAACGTATGGTGCAGAAGTCGGCGCCCGTTGGCTACCGGTCGAAAAACTTGAGTTAAACGCTAATATTGGCTTGCTGAAAACGAAGATTAAAAGCTTCGCGGAGAGTGGTGTTCAGGGTAATGAATTACCTCGGGCGCCGGGATATACCGCAAACCTCTTGGCGAAATATTTACTGACAGAGGATATTGATGTTAGCGGCAATGTTATGTTCTCAGATACTTATTACTCTCAGTATGACAATTCTGCCCGCGGAAAAATCCCAGCATATTGGATAGCTAACCTTCAACTTGGTTATAACTTCAAGTGGGGACGCGCCACATTATTTGCTCAGAATCTGTTTGACTCTGATAAACGTTTATTAGTTCCGGATAATAACGTTAATTCGATAATTTATCAGCGTCCGAGAATGATTGGTGCGACGTTTGAACTGAAGTTCTAAGGCGATTAATTAAGTAACCGGACAGTGGCGTGAAACTTATTCTACCCGACAAAAAATGGAGGGCTGTTGTATGAGTGGGATCACATCTTCTGTCCGAAAAATGGCAAAAGATTAATATGTAGATGTAGCCCTGCGTTGACTGGAGAAGTGGGAATATGGCAAGAGAGTTTAAGCGGATACTGACAGATGATGAAGCATTGCTTTTGGATGAAGTATTCAATGCCCATGCTGATGGTCATTCATCTTCGGAAGCCCAAGAAACTGAAAAGGACTTAACTGAATTTGAAGAGATGATGTGGCTTCATCATCAACAGGATCCTAACGCTTCCGGTCAGTTTGCCTGTGCCTGGTCACTGACAGGAAATATCAACATAGGCCGGCTCATCAGAGCATTAGAGCTTCTTACTAAAGAGATAGTTGGAATTAATGTTAGGTATCGTTTTGATGATGAAGGCGATTTGCGTAAATATTGCGATCCAACCGCGGATTCTCCTATCGAAATTTATCAGATTCAGTCTGATGAAGAAGCGATAAATAGGTTACTTACGGATCAGTGCAAACCTATCGAGCTTGATGAACATCCACCCGTCAAATTCATGTTGTTTATGAATGGCAAGCGTGGGGTTATTTTGGGTGTGATTGTGCATCATATTCTGAGAGATAGCGTGTCATGGCTGCAGATGCTTACCCTGCTTTCTAATGTCTATAATAATGGCCTGAATACTATCGGGTTTGGAAGAGAAGATTTATTTAGAAAGGCAATCTCGGCTAAATGGTTATCCAGTGAATCTGGAAAGATTGGCATTCCCTGGCTTTATAAATCCGATACCACCAGGAGCGTGCTAATTAAAGAGATGGGTAAAATCAGTTACCTCGATGATTCTCTTCATCATCGCCTTGCGGGCAGATATCGTACTACGATCAATATTGATGCACTTGCTCCATTTTTACCTGCGGAGAAAACAGCATGTTCAGCATTGGCAACAGTAGCAGCATTATTTGGTTGCTATATTGCAATGATAGGTTCTCATTTAGACGTGAATATCAGTGTATCGTGCGACCCAGAATATACACATGATGAACTCAACAGCCCATTTTTCTACTCAGAATTAATGTCGTTGCGTGTGTGCCATGATGACAGAAGCCTGGATAAAATAATTGCCGATATTGAAAGGCAGATAGAAAGTGGCAATCTACAAACGGGTAATGAGGTAGAGTACGGGCATGACAGCCCACATATCCTTGTGACTTGGCTTAATCAATCCCAATCATCACTCAGGTTGAATGATGTAATGGTTGAGTTATTACCTATTCCACCGTTGAACGCGCATTTTGATATTTCGCTGGCTGCCGGAAATGTCAATGAGGGGCAATGGTTTTTTGAATTAATCACAGGCTCGTCAATATCCCCACATATTGGCGCATTTCTGTTAGAAGGTTTTGGCACATTTATTCATGAACAAAATGTCACTATTGCGCCAAAACTTACGTCTGTTTTTCTGCCTCCAATGAAGAAAAAACATGAAGATATCAGTGATACAGCATTTATTGCCGTCAAACAGCAAAAAGAGCATGAGGCAACTGGTAAAAGCGATAACCACCGTAAGATAGCCAATATTATCTTGAATGAATTCAGACAAGCACTCTCCTCACCGGAAATGACAGCCAGTGATGACTTTTTCGATCTTGGCGGGCATTCACTCATTGCCACCCGCGTGATAGGTAGATTACTGAGCTTACATAACATAGAGATCCATATTAATCATCTCTTTAGTTATCCGACTGCGTTGAAACTTGCCGAATATGCGCAATGTCATGATCCTATTGATGAAAACAAAACTGAGTTGAGCGAAGAACAATTTGAAGAAGATATTTCGGTTGTCGCACCTTTATCCCTTGCACAAAAATCTCTATGGAAAGCGTATGCGGCATTTGATTTCAACGATATCTTCAACTTACCTTTTATTTTAAAATTTTCTGCGACTATCAATGAGCAGGTACTTAAGCAAGCCTTTTTTGATGTACTGCAAAGACATTCTGTATTGCGTAGCCTATTTTATCAGGAAGAGGGCGAAGTCTATCAACGTGTTGTCCCTGTGAAGGATTTATCGGACTATCAGTGGTTTTGGGGTTCTCATGAATATGGCCCTCTGTCCTCAGAAGAAATATTAAAAAAAGAGGGAAAATATCAGTTTGATCTATCTGAAGAACTGCCTTTGCGCATTAAATTTGTCACCGATAACGCTTCAGGGCAGCAGTTTTTATCCATGTTGTTTCATCATGTGGCACTTGATGAGTGGTCTGTTACTTTGCTGATGGAAGAATTGAAACATGCCTATAAATACAGGTTGATAAATGAGACGCCAGCATGGCAAGAGCAACCTTTACCCTTCCTCCAATATGCAATCAGGCAAAATGATGAGGGAATGAATCAGTCTCATCTTGATTATTGGGTTAATAATTTACGGGGTGCGCCAAGCGGAGAGCCCATTTTTAAAAATGCGGCTAGCGAGTTATCTGGGCAGGCGAATTCCTGTGAAGGCATTGAGTTTGAGATTGAAAAAGTGGTGGCTCAAGGCTTGCAGTCACTTGCCAGAAAAAATGGCGCTTCATTCTTTAATATTCTTTACGCCAGTATTGTTGCATCGCTCAATTTACTGGGGGCAACCGATGATCTTATTGTGGGAACATCAGCTTCAGGGCGTGACGATGCGAGCTTCTTTGACACTGTTGGTTATTTCACCACGGTTGTGATACATAGGGTTCGCTTTACTGAACAGATGACATTTACTGATCTGATCACTCAGGTTAAGAACAACATCAATGATTCGTTGCCTTATACCGATATCCCCATTGATCTGATTGAGGAAGCCTTATCAGGCCATGCAGATCAAGGAAAAGATCATTTATTCGAGGTATATATTCAGTTACATGCAAAAAATAGTTTGAGCGGTGAGTTCCATATGTTGGATGGAAGCCATATTGCATTTCAGCAGATCGTTTTGGAAAAGCAGGAATCGCTACTGGGGCTTCACTTTGAAATTATGGAAGAAATGATTGCAGGTGAAGAAACGGTACGTATTTTGTTTAATTATCGTTCAGATCGTTATAGTGCGGCTCAAATCGCTCAAATATCAGAGACTATCAATGGCATTTTGGGGTTGTTTGCAAAAACACAGGATAGCGATATACCGCTTGGGGCGATTTTGCCAAGATTATCCGAGCGTATATACCCTATAGATTTCAAGATGCATCGCGACGGCAAGGGAGCGAATCCCCGGGGGCATAGCTAACTATGTGACCGGGGTGAGCGAGTGCAGCCAACAAAGAGGCAACTTGAAAGATAACGGGTATAGATACCCTTTGAATACCAGGGTTTCTATTCAACACTGAATAATCCTCTTGCAGTCTGCATTGATATGAATATTGATGCAGACTGATTAATAACGTTTTTGTGAGAGAATTGATGACAACGCTAACGCTAAAACATGATAACCAAAGTGTTTTATCACCTTGTCGCTTGAGTGTAGAAGAGTTGCGTCTGGGTTACGGTGAACATATTGTCTGTGATGAACTGAATTTGCGTATCCCTGATGGTCGTTTTACCGTGATTATCGGCCCTAATGGCTGTGGTAAATCCACGCTGTTGAGAAGTTTATGTCGCCTGTTGCGCCCGGAATATGGCAGGGTTTGCCTTGATGGTCATGATATTCACACTATACCAACCCGCGCTTTGGCTCGTCAGCTGGGATTATTACCGCAAAGTGTGCAGGCTCCTCAGGGGATCAAAGTTGTTGATTTAGTCGCGCGCGGGCGTTTTCCCCATCAGCGGTTATTACGTCAATGGAGTCATGAGGATTATGAAGCGGTGCGCCAGGCAATGAATGCGACTGGTGTCACACAGCTTGCTGAATGTGTTGTTGACGAACTTTCAGGTGGACAGCGCCAACGGGTTTGGGTTGCCATGGTACTGGCTCAGCAAACACCGTTGTTACTACTTGATGAACCGACAACCTATCTTGATATTGCTCATCAAATTGAATTACTTGAGTTGTTTTGTCGCCTTAATCAAGGATCCGGGTATACGCTCATCGCTGTGCTTCATGATTTGAATCAGGCTTGCCGGTATGCAGATCATCTGATTGTGATGGCGGGGGGACGGATTGTGGTGGAAGGAGCTCCTGGTGAGATCATTACGACTACATTAGTCTCTGAGGTTTTTGGACTTGATTGTGTCATTATTGATGATCCCGTCAGCCATACCCCCTTAATTGTTCCGCAGGGACGGCGTTTTACAAAGGGATAGACATGATTTTTAAATGTATTTTTCAGTAATAATATTGATAATAATTATTATTAAAATAATATGAATATCGTTGAGCTATGCCTGATAGATTCAATCAACAACTTTTAATATCAGGTAGAATAACAGGACGGTGCAAAATGAGATCTCCAAATGGAATAAGGGAGAAATGTTTTAAAGATATAAATTTTTATAAAATTAAATCATATCGAAATTTTATTATTGGTAATCTAAGTCATCGTTTTATTTATAGCAAGTGATGCAAAGATATGTCGAAGCAAGAATTCCATTTTCGTGATCACACGATTAACAGATAGAGGTAAAACTTGTGCCAGATTTATATAGAGATACTTTGCTGACTGGTTTTAATGATCTTAATAATAAGGATTTTCTGTTTCTTTCATCCAGTAAAAGTCTGTTGGCACAGGGGCAATATGCGATTGTGTCAAAACCACTTGATGATGCAGCAAACCCTGATAGCCTGATTCAGCAAGAAATACGTCAATTATTCCAGCAAGCGAAGAGAGATGGGATTGAAAATCCTGTTCTGGTGGGGGCAATTCCATTCGATAAACAGCAAAATGCGGCGCTTTTTGTCCCTGAACAATGCGATTGGTTCCAGAGAAAGCAGTTTCCCTCGCTTATTTCCAATTCAACCTATACAGAAAAAAGACGCAGCCAGTGGCCCGATAAAGCACACTTTAGCCAGATGGTGAACACCGCTGTTGATGCAATGCGCAATCATGCATTAGACAAAGTTGTCCTTTCACGACTACTCAACATAGAAACCTATCAGACATTAGATTCAATTCAATTATTACGACATCTTAACCAGCAAAATAGTTGGTGTTATAACTTTCATGTTCCGTTAGAAAATGGGGCATTGATTGGTGCGAGTCCAGAATTATTAGTGCGTAAACAGGGTAATACTATCTTTTCTCAGCCGCTGGCAGGTTCTGCAAAGCGCAGTGAAAACCAGCAAGACGATTATAAATTACGCCAGGGGCTTATTCAGTCCGTCAAAGACAATTATGAGCATCGGTTGGTGACCGATATGATGAGAAACGTACTCGAAAGTCGTTGTCAAAAACTACATATTTCCAAAATGCCTTCCACCATCAGCACACCTGTACTTTGGCACCTTGCTACCGATATTGAAGGGGTGTTAAAAGCACCACAGGAAAATGCACTTTCTGTTGCTTGCCTGCTTCATCCTACTCCGGCCCTCTGTGGCACACCGTATCAAACCGCGAAAAACTTAATTGAGGAATTAGAGCCGTTTAAACGAAACCTCTTTGGCGGCATTGTGGGGTGGTGTGACGCGAAAGGGGACGGTGAATGGGTGGTGACTATTCGCTGTGGTGAAGTGAATGGTTCACAGGTAAGACTGTTTGCGGGAGCTGGCATTGTACCTGATTCGAAACCGGAGTCAGAGTGGCAGGAAACAGAGGTTAAGTTTTCAACGATGATGAGTGCATTCGAGTTTTCACAGGAGGCATGTCCAGCATGATAGTGGAATTTAATCGTTGGCCGAAAGCGCTGGAACAGCGCTATCGTCAGAGTGGTTATTGGATAGATCTCCCTCTTAGCGACATTTTGACCCGTCAGTCAGACAACGGGCAAATTGCGCTTATCTGTGGAGATCGTCAGTTCAGCTATGCTGAACTTAACCTGCTGGTGGATAGTTTGGCCGCAGCATTACAACGACAAGGCGTTAAACGAGGACAAACCGCCTTAGTTCAATTAGGCAATGAAGCCGAGTTTTATATTGTTTTCTTTGCCTTATTACGGCTTGGGGTAGTTCCGGTTAACGCTATATTTAGCCATCAGCGTAGTGAACTTTGTGCTTATGCTGATCAGATTAACCCCGCATTGTTAATTGCCGATCGCAACCATTCCTTGTTTAGCGACGACGATTTTATTGATGAACTCAGAGCTTGTACGCCGTCTTTGTGTCACGTTGTCTTACGTGGTGATAATGACAGTATTCTGGATTTTGAGACGCTATTGGCAGAAGGCGCTGGTGATTTTATCGCTAACCCAACACCGGCTGATGAAGTAGCATTTTTCCAATTGTCGGGGGGGAGTACGGGGACACCTAAACTTATTCCCCGAACGCATAATGATTATTACTACAGTATTCGCGCCAGTGTGGACATTTGCCAGTTTAATGCTGAAACTCGCTATTTATGTGCACTTCCTGCTGCGCATAACTTTCCTATGAGCTCACCGGGGGCATTAGGGGCGTTTTACAGCGGGGGACAGGTCATTTTAGCGAATAACCCCAGTGCTGATTGCTGTTTTCCGCTAATCCAGCAACATCAGGTGAATGTTACTGCATTGATACCGCCAGCAGTCAGTGTATGGCTTGAGGCGATAGCACTTAGTGGTAACCGTGATGCACTAAAAAGCTTGCGATTGCTACAGGTCGGTGGGGCAAGGTTAAGCGAAAGTCTGGCAAGACGTATTCCAAAAGAGATGGGATGCCAGCTACAACAAGTTTTCGGTATGGCTGAAGGATTAGTGAACTATACCCGGCTGAATGATGACGAACAGCATATTTTTACGACGCAAGGCCGCCCGACCAGTCAGGATGATGAAGTTTGGGTTGCTGATAATGATGGCAATCCTGTTCCTCCTGGCGTCGCTGGCCAGTTGATGACTCAGGGGCCTTATACCTTCCGCGGATATTACCGCAGTCCACAGCATAATCAGCAATGTTTTGATAGTAATGGATTCTACTGTTCTGGTGATCTCGTCATTATGACACCTGATGGTTATTTACAAGTCGTGGGACGTGAAAAAGATCAAATCAATCGCGGTGGAGAAAAAATTGCGGCTGAGGAAGTTGAAAATCTACTGCTTCGGCACCCAGATGTCATTTATGCCGCGCTGGTCGCTATTCCTGATTCGTTGATGGGTGAAAAAAGCTGCGCTTTTGTTGTATTACGAAAACCGATAAAAGCTGTGGTTTTACGGCGTTATCTGCGTGAGCAGGGGATAGCAGATTATAAATTGCCTGACCGGTTTGAACCTGTCCCCTCACTGCCGATAACACCTGTCGGAAAAATAGACAAGAAACAATTACGTCATCTTGCTAAACAATTTGTTCAGCCATCACTCGTTGGAGAAAGAAATGAGCATTCCTAAACTTAATAGTTATGATTTACCCGTGGCAGAAGGACTTCCGACAAACAAGGTTAATTGGTCGTTGGATAAAAATCGGGCTGCATTATTAATTCATGATATGCAAAATTACTTTCTTAACTTTTGGGAAGACAATAGCCCATTAATTAATCAAATCGTGACTAATATTGCCAAGCTGATAGAAATCTGCCGGGAAAATGGAATACCGGTATTTTATTCCGCTCAGCCTAACCAGCAAAGTGATGAGGAGAGGGCGCTGTTAAACGATATGTGGGGACCGGGGCTGAACTGCCATCCTGAACTGCAAAAAATTACAGATGCACTCGCACCTCAGGCTGGTGATATTGTCATGGATAAATGGCGATATAGTGCATTTCAGCGTACTGACTTTGAGCAACAGCTCAAAATAGCTGGGCGTGATCAACTTATTATTTGTGGTGTTTATGCACATATTGGCTGTCTAATGACAGCGACTGACGCATTTATGCGTGATATACAGCCCTTTATGGTGGCGGATGCTTTAGCTGATTTCAGTTATGAAGAACATATGATGGCGCTTAAATATACCGCAGGGCGCTGTGGACGTGTAGAGACTATTGAACAGCTTCTTGTTGCTTTAGATGTAAAACAAGTGCAGTGGAATAAAACCCGCCTCAAAGCGTTATTACTGCCTTTATTAGATGAGGATAGCGACGATATTGGTGATGATGAAAATCTGCTTGATTATGGGTTGGATTCTGTACGCATTATGTCTCTCATTTCCCATTGGCGCCAGCAAGGATATGAAGTGGATTTTATTTCGTTAATGAAAAATCCAACAATAAATGGTTGGATGGCATTATTCACTGAACGTCAGGGAGCTTGAAATGAGTATTGCGCTTGATTTTAGCGATAAAATTGTCTGGGTAACTGGCGCCGGTAGCGGTATTGGTTATCAGACTGCTTACCGTTTTCAGCAAGCAGGCGCGAAGGTGATTGGGTTTGACATCGCGTTCCCTGAGGGGGATTTACCTTTTACACCGTATTTGCTTGATATCAGTGATCCTATTGCCGTTTCGCGCTGTTGTGAACAACTCCTTGCACAACAACCACAACTTGATGTGTTGGTCAATGGTGCAGGAATATTGCGCCTTGGCGCAATTGAAGAGACAACGTTTGAAGATTGGCAACAGTGTTTGTCTGTCAATGCGGGAGGGGCATTCAATCTATTTCAGACGACTATTCCCCAGTTCCAACGCCAAAAGGCGGGGGCAATTGTTACTATTGCGTCAAATGCGGCTCATGTTCCTCGTGTTGGCATGTCGGCCTATTGTGCTTCTAAGGCTGCACTGCGTAGTCTCTGCCTGAGTGTTGGGCTGGAATTAGCACCTTATGGCGTTCGTTGTAATCTTATTTCACCAGGATCGACAGATACGCCAATGCAGCGTGGTATGTGGCAAACAGAAGCGTCTAAACAGCAAGTCATTCAGGGGTTTTCTGAATTGTTTAAACTTGGTATCCCACTAGGGAAGATAGCGACGCCAACAGAAATTGCTGATGCGGTCTTGTTTATGGCCTCTGATCTCGCAAGTCATATTACTTTACAAGATATTGTCATTGATGGTGGTGCAACGCTTGGTGCTTAATCGCCTGTTATGATGAATAAAGCGCTGTATTAGAGATTGCTGGAAATGAAAATACCTTTTTATTTCCAGCACTTGAAATATCTAGATAACCTGAACTTCGCTTAAGAAGGAAATTAAAGTACCTGAGATACGATCAAAGTTTTTGTCAAAGAAAATTCAAGACATTTCAGTCTGCTCGGTTTTTTGCTTAATATTCCTTCAATATAAAAGAAAATATGCTACCATTCACCGATGAAGAGAAAAAATACACCAACGCCACATGACGCTGTTTTTAAACAGTTTTTAAGTCATATTGATACCGCCAGAGACTTCCTGGAGATTCATTTGCCTGCGACATTACGGGCAGTTTGTGATCTGGATACATTGCGGTTGGAATCAGGGTCGTTTATTGAAGACAATCTGCGTGCGCATTATTCCGACATTTTGTATTCATTGAAAACGGCGCAGGGTGACGGTTACGTGTATTGCGTGATCGAACACCAGAGTTCCCCGGACAAGATGATAGCATTTCGATTGATGCGTTACGGTATTTCAGCAATGCAACGGCATCTGGAGCAGGGACATGAAAAATTGCCGCTGGTCATTCCGGTGTTGTTCTATCACGGGAAAATACAGCCGTATCCGTGGAGTACCAATTGGCTCGATTGCTTCGATGCTCCGGCCCTGGCGAAGGAAATCTATTCCGGCGCATTCCCGCTGGTAGATGTGACGGTAATTTCGGATGATGAAATCCTGACGCACAAACGGGTTGCACTATTGGAAATGGTGCAAAAACATATCCGGCAGCGTGATATGGCGGAGTTGCTGCAAGAATTGGTTACGCTGCTGACGTATGATTACTATACGGATGAGCAGTTAAAAAGCGTGCTAAACTACTTATTACAGGCGGGAGATACCGCCGATCCAGAGGGTTTTATCCGGCGACTGACAGAACAGTCCCCGAAGTATGAGGAGGTACTGATGACAATAGCGCAGAAACTGGAGCAGAAAGGACGCCAGGAAGGACGCCAGGAAGGACGTCAGGAAGGACGTCAGGAAGGGCGCCAAGAGGCAACTTTAAAAATTGCTCATGCATTGCTGAACAGCGGAATCGACCGTGAAACGGTGATGAAAACCACCGGTCTGAGCGAGAACGAACTTGAGCAAATACGCCACTAACTCGTGCTGAGGGTTCTTAATCAGTATTCAACGATTCATGTTAAAAGAGGATCTTACGGTGACTGTCAGACCAGTCACCAAAGTATGAGTATCGACCGTGAAACGGTGATGAACATTATCGGACTGAGCCAGAATGAGCTTGAACACATGTCCGACAAACTTGCTGTTGATACGTTATCGGCATAAAAATGCGTGAGTCAATGCACGAAACGCATAGAAGCGGCACATTTACATTACAAGCGATAAGACCGAGTCTGAAATCTACGTGCTTCTGAAAAACTGCATTTATTGAGTTAAATCTGCCCTGGATTTAAAAGCTTTGATGCCTCTGTGTAAACAAAAGTGGGATCCTGCCCTGAGTTTTATGATGGGCAGGCTTTAAACTGTTATTAAAAGTCATTTTTTAAATTTATGATTTTAATCGGTATAAAGTTTTAACCGTTGTTTTTTTATCACTTTTAACGTTTGCTTTTTGTTAAGTTTAATCATCATGGTATATCGTGTTTTACGTTTAATCATACTCGATTTTTATCTTTACTGATGCTGTTTTACTGGCAATTCTGAACAGTTTTTATAAGTCAACATCATTTTTTTATCTTTATAAATCAACCCGTAGATATTCTGATGGTATAAAGATACTCTTTTATGTTTTTTCGGATAATCTCATATGCTCTGATTGTTTAACGGTATGTTTAAACAAGTTGACTAATTTAAAGTCCATAATATTTTAATGGCTTTTAATAGTTGCACTCCATTATTACTATATAGATACTGTTCATTTGGTTATTCAAAGCACAGTTTTAAATAAAAACTTTTTAACTTCTTAGCAATAGATTTATTTTACACTTGGATATTTTTTTACAGTTTTATGGTTTTTGTCTTGTCTTTAATAAAATGGCTATTTTAGCATAATAAATGGTATGTGCATTTAGTGAATATCATTTTGAAAAGGTTTGGGTTGTCAAAATAAAATCGTTTATTTACTAAAATAGGATTTTCATATGATTTTAACTTAACTTCATCAACCTATATCTGTTTAAATCGAGCGGTAAATTAATTTAATAACGATTTATTACACCAACAATAGTGAAAATTCTCGAGGATTAATCAGCCAGAAAGGTTATAATGATTAAATGGGTATTTAAGCGTTAAATTACATTAACGGTATAAAAATAGGAATGATTTTTAAACCGTAGAAAGGTAATGTTATTGGACCGGATAAAATAGTATAAAATAAGTTTAAATGAGCGTGTTTAATGTATCGCGGTGTTGCATGATAAATGCAATATAATAACATTGAAAATAATTTAGTTCGTATTCGGTTAAATAATTTATTTGCGGATTTTGTTATTCATATTTTTCATAAGCGATTATTTATTTAACTGACTGATGGAGAAGTTTATTTACAGTTGAAAACATTATTAAAGTCGATTCGTTTTTTAAATATATTGTCTTGTTAAACTATTTCATATCTACGGGGTATATAATCATTAATCAAGCCAATTCTTTTTCTCATTTTTCATTGATGGCTTTATGATGGGCAGGCTTTAATCTGTTATTAAAAATAATTTTTTAACCTCTGGTTTTAATCGGTATAATAAGGTTTTAACCGTTGTTTTTACTACTTTTAATACCTGTTTTTTATTAAATTTAATCATCATGGTATATTGTATTTTACGTTTTATTAACGTTAATTATATTCACTTTTTATCTTTATTGGCACTGTTTTACTGGCGATTCTGAGCGGTTTTTATAAATCAACACCCTTTATTTTATCTTCATAAATCAGCAAGTAAATAGCCTGATGATATAAAAATACCTCTTTCTGTTTTTCCGGATAATCAGTCCCTTTTTCAGGGTTTAAATCCTACCACATTAACCGTTTTATCCCTTTTTTATTGTGTTATTTTTATGATTTTATTCATAAAATGACCGGCGAGAAAACGCTTTAATATCTATCTGTTCAGATAATATTCTTTTATGTGTGGGTTTTATAACTCTTTATTAATGGTTAATGATTTTAGATTAAATGCAATTCACTTTTCTTCTTAAAAGTTGAGTTTATTGAATTAAATCAGAGCTGGATATAAAAGCTTTAATATCTCTATATTATTGTTTTTAAATGATTATGGTGGGTTAAGTAAAATATAAAATAAACGAAGTATAGAATCGCTGATAAGTAAATTAAATATGATTGGGTAAACAAAGTGGAATCCCGTCCGGTCTTGTCCCCTGAACGGAAGTTCAGGGGGTTTTTCATCGCGATATTAATTGATAGTTAACCTGAGGTTTGCTTAAGAAGGGAACTAAGTGCCTGAGGCACGATCAAAGTTTTTGTCAAAGAAAATAAAATCGTGGAGATCCTCAGGCATGTCTAATTTAGAAGAACTTTACTGCGGCGTCGATGACTTTTGCCAACAATTTATTCCTCTCTGTGCTTTTCTTTCGTCACGCAAGGCCCAAACCCAGGGGATCGCCTTTATTGATTCAACCAAAATATTTGAGCGATTACTGGGAGGAACCAAGCTTACAGAAGAAGGGAAAGCGTTATATCAGGAGTTGTTGCCGTGTTATGAGAGGATCCAGAGAATTGAGAATAACTGGCATTGTCGTAGAAATTGCAAATTATCAAATACAGAAAAACTGATTATTGGGACAAATGGCGAATATGTTAATAAAATATCTACAGTCATAAGAAGGGCCGTTCAACGTTACCATTACCGAGATGTTTGTATAATCAATAATTTTTTAATTGATGACCTGATAAGAGAAGAAGTTATATTTTCTTCTTTAATAAAAGGCGATATCACTGTTTATGTGACGACTGAATACTATCCTGATAATGACGATATAATAAGAGTAGATGGAGTTTATCAAACTCTGCGTCTTGCCGTATCTAATGATATTTTAGAACCAGAAAGTAACGCTGATGAAATAATCTATACATTTCCTCTGGCTCAACATAATAGTGCTTTCTTAAAACAATGCGATAATTTTATTCCATTGAATTACCTGCCTGAATGCCGAAATTTAACGTTACTGACTGTTCCTGATTTTACTAATAGGTTGGATCTGGTAAAATCGGGTGTCGCTATAAGTTTAATGACACCGAATGAAATACGCTATTCTGCTCATCTTCATAAAGGCATAACATTTTTGAATTTTGAATCGTTTCCATCACCCTCGGTAAGGTATTGTGCATATACTCTCAGGTATAAGTATAAAGAACCATTAAGTTTGTTAATTTCTGATTTGATATTTTAGAATTAGAGATAAATTAGTGAGTTTTATTAATTTAATTAAAGTATTAATCTGAATTGATGAGTTGTTATTATGATTGTGTAATACTGAAATTAAAATATATTGTAACAGACTGAATAGAATAGATAAGCTTTGTAAGGTTGTATTAATTATTTATACGCATAAATTGTTTTATGTTATTAATGAAATAGTGAAAGTAAGTAAGCCATGAGATGAATCTCTTCTCATGGCTTATTCTTAAAGACGTTTGCTGATTAGGACCTTTGAATGGAAGTTTAGCGGGATAAGGGCTGTCTTAATGATATTATCGAGACATATTTCCTATTATAGATTTACACTAATGTAATTATCTCCTTTGCCTAAATAATGTAGGTATATTTCTAATGAATGCACTTAATCTAGATCTTATTCCGCC
Organism: Photorhabdus stackebrandtii; assembly: GCF_011189495.1. Taxonomy (NCBI): domain Bacteria; kingdom Pseudomonadati; phylum Pseudomonadota; class Gammaproteobacteria; order Enterobacterales; family Morganellaceae; genus Photorhabdus; species Photorhabdus stackebrandtii. The sequence continues at coordinate 130,858 of NZ_PUJV01000004.1, read as the reverse complement.
ATTTCTATTTCCACTCCTATTATTAGGAATATAATTCTGCCATAACGTTGGATTTTTATCCCATGGTGCACTTGTTTCCTTATCATTCTCGTAAAAATGAATTTTTCCTTTCAGTCTCTCTCTATTTCGGTAAGCATAACGTAGTTCAGAAGCGGTAACTGATTCGCCAGGTCCTGCCTTTAAGTGATCAGAACCTTTTGTTTTATTAACGACTTGCTCAATATCCAGTCCATCAAGGACAAAATGTATCTTTGTTTTTTCACTATTAGCTGCTATTTCTAGACCCAGTTTACTGCCTCTTTTCCAGAGTAACTTAGGTGCGGCTCCTGTAGGAGTATGCCATGTGTGATAATAGTCAGAACCATATTTACTGATCGTGTCTTTATATATATTAGCAATGTTGAATTTGGGGTTTTCTCCTCCTGCATTAAAATAGTCATCCCATAGGGGATAATGTCCCCTTTTACTTAAAAAAATATCTTTCCTTAAATTATCTGCAACCTTAATATCCTTAGAATATTTCTTAGGGTCATTAAACAATTTACCTAGTTTTTTTACTGAGTATTTGCTCAGAATAGTATTGGAAATATTATTATTATAAACATCTATAATCATGGGCGTACTGTCCGGGCTTTCTGAATTAAAATCAGGGTTGACGCTTTTTATATATCGCCCTCTGTTAGGTGCGAGGCCGTAAAACAAATCTCCACTTTCTTGATTGTAATTCCTTTTCAGTGCTTCAATATCATCAGAAGCCATCGGCGCTCTACCATCAGGATCAAGCAGTGTAACCGGATTATTCCTCACCATCCGATACACATTCAGCCCATCTACTGTCCCGGCTGGGTCGGCACTCAGCCATCGTCCTACCCACGGCTGATAATACCGGTAACCGTAATAATATAGACCTGTGGCATCCCGCTCTTTGCCTGAGTAACGGATGGTTTTATAACTGGCTTCTGTCTGATTCCTTGCTGCCCATAATGCCGTCCCACCAAATGGATAGTATTCTTCCTGACTGATAATTTGTCCCTCGTTATCCAGTTCAAGTTGACTGGAGCCGATAAGATTATCGTAGCTGTAACGCATCTGATTGTTGCTGATATCTTTTGGTTTACCGCTCTCCCAGTGTAACACCCGCACCTGTGCACGGCCTGCTTCACCCACTATGATGACTTGTAGGTCCTCTGTTGTTTTGCTGGTTGAGCCAGTAGTACGTAGCTCCAGGCCCGGCAGATAAGTTACTCGTTGCTGTTGGGTGCTGTTTCCGGTCTTCTGTTCACTGATTTTTAGCCGCCTCATTCCATCGCTGCCATAGCGATACCATTCCTGGTCATTATTGGTGCTATTGTTCCATGTCTCCTGTTGTGATTTTCCTTGCGGTTTTTCTGGTGGTTTTTTGCTTCGTGTTACCAGTGTTACTTGTTGTAACTCACCCCGTGTATTCCAATTCAGGTTTTGCTCCCGCATCCATATCAATGTATCCACTTGTGCCGGGTCATCAACCAGTGAATTCAGTACTGACGGGTTCAGCGTCTTTTGATGACTGTCCGTATCGAACCATGAATCCATTTCTGCTGGCTCATCAGTCAGTTTATTCCTTACTGCCCGGTGTAACGTCTTCTGATGGCCGCCCGCATCGAACCATGAATCCACTTCTTTCGGATTATCAGTCAGCGTACTCAACACTGCTCGGTTGCTGCAGTTCGAGACGGTGATACCTCTGGTGTGGTTGTTTTGGGTGGCAGATGTACGATGCTGGATTTTGGTCAGATTACCACCATCGTCGTAAGTGTAATTGCGAGTAAATTTGGTATAGGTGTTGTTATCAGAAGTCAGGGGGATTACCGGAGAGGAGATGCTTTGCTGACGGATATTAGCCATTTCACGCCCTGTCGCGCTGATAAGCTGATACAGGGAATCGTAGATATAGGTATTCTCTGGCTTTACTTCCTCATTCTTCCAGAAGCGGGTAGCTTCTGCATCATTACGAATGCTGATGATATTCCCCACAGGATCATATTTATAGCGTAAATCCTGCAACTTTTTAGCTCCTGGTTTACCGTTGTTTGTATGTTGGGTGGTGATACCTATCAGACGCTGAGTTTGCGGTTCATAAATGTATTCGGTGATAACGTTGTTGCCGTGTTCTTCGCGTAATTTCTGTCCAGCTGCGGAATAGGTCAAAGATTTAACAATAATCTGCTCATTCTGGCCTTTTACGGTCAGCCAGCTTGTTTTTAATTGCCCGGCCACATCATAGGCCAGGCGTTGCATGTTGCCTTTCGCATCGGTCTGAGTCAGTAAAGTGCCGGTGGAGTCACAGGTATTCTGGGTAGTATAGATTTCATTGGTCAATATGTTCTGCCAAGTGGTTTCGTTATTACCTGCCCAGTTAGCTTCTCCCTTGCCATTCTTATCATCCAGTAATTGTTGGGACTGTGATAAAACGGTACCAGTCAGCGACAGGCTTTCTGGTCGGGTGACTCCTGCCGTATCGTAGTGGCGTACACATTGCCCGGCAAGGTTATGAGCTTTCACCGTTGGCGTATTCTCGGCCCAGATAAGGCGTTCGGTGATGCGGGGTGTTTTTTCCTCCGGTGCTTGTTCGGTCACGGATAGCAGACGACCAGGCAGAGGAGAGGTTTCATATTGCCGGGTTTGTCTGGCACCTGTTGCGGTTACGGTCAGTATTGGACGGCTTTCAATATCATTTAGTGCGACAGTGCGACCGGCATCGACGCTTTCTGTACACAAAATATTACCGATCAAATCATACTGCCAGAGAAAGTTAGGTTTTATCGTGTTGTCTTTCTGTTTGGCTTCATACAGGCGCGGGTCAATGCTCTGGATCAGGTGCCCGCGGGTATCATGCAGATGGCGGGTGATGAGGGTATCGGTAGTACTGTTTGCGGTGGAACGACGAAAACCGATGTCACGAATAGTCAGGCCACGGTTATCCAAGACGTTGACTGTAGGGGTATGTTGATAAAATTTTGGGTCAAAGTTTTCCATGATTTACCTCTTTTGTTGTGCTGCTGTGTTTAATAGTTTCTGCAATCGTAGTTTTATCGGCATGGCAATGTACTAATGCTAAATTCTGTTCCCTGGAATAATTTCCCTGTTGCGATGTTCCCATTGTAGCGGGGGACAGACGGCTCCTTGTTGCAACGAAAATCCTCATTACTTTCCTCCCTGATGCATAAAAAGGCGACGCCAGATCCAGTCCAGCCCGGTACTTCCCGTTGTGCCGAATAGCCCGGCTATCGCGAAAGTCATATAGATGGTGCCACCACTTTCAAAACTCATTAATCCTCCCAATACACCGGTAAAACAGGAAATGATGAGTTGGCAAAAGACGTTAATCCAGCTCCATTTGTCTTGTTTATTCTGCATATCTATGATGTACCTTACTAACCCGCCCCAGGCCGCAATAAAACCAATGATCAACCAGATAATAAGTTGAGTATCTGACGGCATTATGAACGACACCTTTCACCTCTATCTGTGTTTCCCGCCCGTTAGGGCGGGATTTATCAAGTTACATGTTTACCTCTGCTGCTGTATCATTTTCATCCTCACTGACAGTAAACCAGGGAGTAAACAAGGTTCGGTGAAACCAGCCTTTTGCGGTGATAACCTTGATTTCCCGGCCAACGGGATCATAAACGTGGGTATCTGCATAAGCCTCTTTTACTTGCCGGGCGCTGTCATCACTGACATAACGCCAATCATTGAGGAAATAGGGTTGATAGGTTCGTATCGGTTGTCCTTTATTGTCATACTCTGTACGTCCGGTTACCGCCCAGCGAGTTTTGGTATCCTCAGTTTTCGTGACCAGAGAACCGTCTTGGTTACGTTGCCAGGCTTCACCGGCTTCATGTCGCACAGCAGCTTGCAGCAGGCGGCCAAAGCCATCACTGAATACCACTTGTTGACGGATTTGTTGCTTGGAATCGCTGTTATAACGATCTGTGGTTAGAGTAAGGTTATGAGGGGGTAAACCGATGCTGTGGGTTAACAGATTGACCAATGGCGTGTCTTTTGTTTGACCTTTTACCCAACGGTGGCGGGCCAGTGCGCAGATACGCCAGTCTTCCGTGATAATCCGTGAATTGCGCAGTGTTTTCTGCTCTTCCTGCGTTAGCGTATTAAAGGTGTCTTCACTTAATACCGGCATCCAGCTTTCCGGTGCATATACTTGACATTGTGCCACGGGTAGTAGCCCAGTTAGATCAATGGCTGTTTGTATACTAGTTGGTGGGGAGAACGGCATTTGTTCCGGTGATAAGTAACCGGTCATCCTACCGTTTTCAGTTCCCCAAAAGCGTTGTGTTATTGGGCGACCCAGCGCATCCAGCGTGATAAGGTGCTCATTGTCATTGACATCAGTGAGCTGCACGGGGGTCAGAAAACGCCAGTCATATTTGGCTGAGGTTGTCAGGCCAGCCGCATCTTGCGTTTTTGTCACGACACAATAGTTTGTATCCCAGGTTAGTGTGATTTTTCCTGTGAGTTGTGTGTTGCTCTGTTTTTGCGGGCGCCAGAACTGTGCAGCGGTCCCGTAATCAGTATAGCCATGACGGGCTGTCCAGACTTTGCTTTCTCCGGTACGAGGGAACAGGTAATCTGATTGTTGATACCCGGCTTCCTTCAGAGTGGTGGGTAATTCCGTAGATGCGATACTTCCATCAAACGCTGACAATGTGGATTCATCGAATACCGTCGTTTCTGTAAAGGCGATTAACGCTTGTCGTGTCGGTGTATTACTTTGCCCGCCAGTATAAAACGTTCGCTGCTGGCCGAAGTATTTGCGCAGTTTATCATACGTAGTCAGGATATCTTTATCACGCAGGGTTTCCAGGTTTAAACTACAGTTAACTTCATTGTGGTTTATCTCATAAGTATCAGTGCGGGTGCTATCCGGTAGTCCCAACACCCGAACGGTATTGCTGGTCAGATGGTGCCAACTGAACTGTTGATAGGTCAGTCGTAATTTGTGTTGCTGGTCATCATAGCTGTTGCCAAACAACGTATCAGGCAATATATCCGGATACGGGCTGGTGGCGGGCTTATTGCGGCGTGGGTACTGTACCGAAACCTGTTTTAGTGGCTGGCCGAATAGGTCACTGGACAGCGTGATATTCTGGCTGCACTGTGGATCACTGGCAATACGTTCATAGTGATAGTTACGGCTCTCTGCTACCGATGGCCAAAGTACAGGATATTGGTTCTCTGTATTCTGTAATCGGCGTACCTGTGGACGGAATTCAGTGACAGTATAGGGAATCTCTTTTTGTACGCTGTTATCTAGCCCGTACAGTTCACTACGCAATGGCTGACCTTTCAGCGCCCGGTTGAACCAGTACCGATTGTTTTCATCTTCCTGCGTCAGCAGAATATCCTCGTTATTTGTCCAGACGGTAAAGCGCGGTGTAAAACCGGTAAAAGCCTGACTATCACCACGCCAATACTCTGCCGATAATGCATCATCTACTATGGGCAGTCCGGTGGCATACCAGTTTTTAGTCAGTGCTGGTGGTGTCCGTTCCGGCGCATTACCCTGAGCCAGTTGATGGCTGTCTGTCTGCTCAACATAACCAAACCCGCGAAACTCCCTCTCATGCCCGTCCCAGGCACCGTGAGCATAACGCAGGGTTGTCACTAATTTGTTACCGCTGATCTCATCCTCTGTTTCCGTTTGCCACAGGGTATGTACCGGGAAGGGCAGATAACAAACTGGTGTTTGTTCAGCGGCTCGTGCTGAGGCTTTTTCATCCAGCCAGAACTGGACAGAGCTGCGGTAACGCAGGGTATGACGGGTACCCATATTGTTATTCATTTCATTGAGCAGCCACGGTTTCACGCTGGTCAGATCGCAACGCCAGTGATGGGGCGTCATATGTGGCACGCTCAGTATTAGGCTAGCTACCCCCAATCCCTGCACATCGGCCACCTGTAACTGACAAGTATCATCAAAACGCAAATTATCCGGGAAAGTTAGTGTTACTGGTGCTGAAAAACCGTTACCACTGTTATTCAGAAAGATATCCAGGCGGTTTTTGTGAACATAAATCAGGTCAGTTGGACCGCTGCCATCCAGGTCAGCCAGATAAACCTGCGCTGGATTAAACTCAGTCGTTGGCTGGCTGAATCCCGGTAGAGTGATTGGCTGACCAAATCGTCCGTGCCCCAGATTCGGCCAGCAGGTGACTTTAGTCGCACTGATTTCAACCAGATGTGCTTGACCGGAACCCAGTACATCACTAAAAGCGACCAACTTACGGGCATCGGCGCCCGGTACTGGCAGTGTTACATCACCGGATTGCACCACATCCTGCCCTTTGGTGAAGCCGTCGCGGGTATTGGCATACAAACGAACACTTTTAGGGCCGATCAGTACCAAATCAGATAGTCCAGCGCCCATTAAATCTGCCAATTGTGCACGGGGATGGGTATATTCCACCGGCAAGGCGTTGAGTGGAGTAAAACGTGTCCAGCTGCCATCCGGACGTTGGCTGTGGTATCCCCGCAACCCAGATCCTGTGATAACCCAGTCAAGTTGTCCATCGCCGTTGATGTCTACCAGTGATGCGTTGTTTTGTAAGGAGGGGATAATAGATAAAGGTTCTATTTTCTCCCAAGTGACAGCGTTTGGGGTACTTCTTGTCTGACGCTGCGGGGAGCGATACCACCAGGCTCTTTTATCTTGATATAGCAGACCGGGTAACCCTTCGCCTTTCAGGTCAACCAGTTGCCAGCGTTGAACGGCATTGAAGTTTGCCAGTACATCCATCGGTTCCCAGCTAGTGTTCTGCTTCGGTGAAAAATCCTGATATGCCAGCTCCAGTGGTGGTAAGGTGATGGCAATACCGTCTTGTTCGTGTCCCACTCGACGAACGAATACCAGCGTGCTGGCGATTGCGCTTTCGTCATAGTTTAGCACCAAGCGTGAAACCAGCGCTGGTTCATCATGTCCTTTTATTTGACTGTCCAATGCTTGTAGGTGGTGATACATCAGTACCTGACGGCATAAACGGCGGGTACGGATCTCAAAACCATATTCATAACGGGAAAAACGGTCCTGACGACAAAGCCAGTTACCCGTTGTTGTAAATGCTGGTGGCGTTTTCAAATCGTTACGGCGTTCGCCATAATCAAATACCAGATAGAACAACCAGTTTTTTTGTGAGGGAACGCTGCTATCCAGACAGGGTAACGTTTCGCTGGCTGTCTGGTTGCCGTAATACACTATGTGTAGATAACGTTGCGCTGTGGCTTGTGGATGGGCGGTTATTTCATCTGCTTCGCAACTTGTGTCATCTTCGGCGCGATATTGATAATAAATTTGTTCACCATGCGGTGACACGGAAGCTTCCAATAACCATTGTGCTGTTTGTGAAGTTTTTGATGGATTGCTGATCCGCGCCTGAGGCGATTTACCCAGTAGATGTACTTGTCCATCTGGGCTATATATTAACCAAAAATCTGTTTCGTTTTTTGTCTTAGGTTGCCAATACTCCAATCGGCTGAAATGGCTTTCCAGACGGGAACGGTAGCCGGAAACAGTAAAAGTGGTATCCAAACCGGTATTTTTTAAGTAAGGATTTTTTAATATGGACTCATCGCGAGGTTGATCCGCGATGACCAGTACTTCCCCTTCTGGTCCTAGAAAGGTATCGGTTTTGTCATAGTGGGGAACACCAAAATGGGTACGGCGGCGGATAGTCATAACTCCACAATCCCAGCCCAGACCAAACGGGCTGTTACCAGCACCACTGTTGTAATTCAGAGTGAGTGAGGGGGCATAACCACGTCCGGCTGAAATAGGTAATGGCAGAGACAGCGCGGCCATACCATCCGGTCCGGTGGGTGTTAACGCTTCACCCATACCCGTGATAGCGCCTCCCCCTTTAGGCAATGATAGTTCCGTGATACTGAATTCTTGTGAATTTTGCATGAAAGACTCCTTGCAGGCCCCATTTAGGGGCCTGTTTTAGCACTTAAATTAAAATAGTTATTGGCGAATGGTGTAGCGAATATGCAGAATTATGTCGCTTAGACTCTCCAGCATGGCTTGTTGTTTGCCAGGTTTCTCGGATTCATCGGGTTTGTGAGTCGCATTCGGGAAGCTCAGCGTTAATGTGCCTTGATCAACGTCAATCCCTTCAAACGGCAGGAATTTGCCATCGTTGAAATCAAGCTGGAACTGACCGCTGTCATTCATGCCGTGGGAAACAGCCAATGCTTCACAGCCTTTGGCTAATCCTGTTTTATCGCCGTAGGACAATATCGCCTGCACATCTTGATATGGCCCTAACAGAGCCGGCAGGGTGACGCTGATCTGTTTAATACGTCGAACGTTGCCTACACCACTGTCCTCCGGGTAGTCTTTACGGATTTGCAAATCAGCCAACGAAATGGACGCTTGTAGTGAGGTTTGGGCATTTCCTGTACCAAACTTCAAGCTATTATTCCCGCTACTGGCACTGCCTGATCCATCCTTCACCAGTTTTGCAATTTTCTCAGTCAGGGAAAATTGACCTTTATCATCTTTATAGATTTCGGCCAGCGAAACGGTGCGTTCTACCTCCAATACGCGTTGATCCTGTCTCAAATGGGCATCTTCCATCTGTGCCAGATTTAGCATCAAGGCTTCACCCGCGAGTAGACCGGCATGGGTTCCCTGCCAGGCACCAGGCTTAATGAAGTTTGTAGTAGTTTCATTAGTCTCCCAGCGATAGGCCATTTCAGCCATCAGACAACGCGATACCGCCAAATCGTAGAACTGGAAGTAAATGGAGGCTAGTCGGCCACGTAACCAGTTGAACAGAGCCTGATTACTGAACTTACGTTGCAGGAAGGTCAGTTGTGCATGAGTCTGCTCTTGTTGGGTTTTCAGGCTGGTTTTCTGCAATACCGCGGCTTCTCGGCGTATTGTCAGTGAACTGAGTTGAGCATCAATTTGTTTCAGCTCGGCTTCGGCATTATTACGCTGGATTTCCCATTCCTGACGGCGGCGTCGCCATATTTCAGATTGCGAGACTTTATCGGCTTCAATCAATAAACCGTCTGCGGCAATGCCACCACCAATAGCAATCGCATTGGCGATAGCACCATAGTGTGATCCCCCGACAGCCAGGCCGTAGATATTCGGTACCATATCCAGCGCAGCGGCAGCCATGTGTAGGCCTTTCAATCCAGTTGTAATACTTTGGGAAGCCACTCTCATATCCAGCGCTTGATGTTCACCAGCGTTGATATTTTCATCATATAATTTGCTGTAGATGTTAAAGCGTGATTGTGCTCCCAGGCGTGTTTTTTCCAGCACAGTTTTTTCAGCATCCAACTCTTCAATGGTTTTGTCTTGTACGCTGAGATTGGTCAATATCAGTTCTGCCGCCTGATTCTGTAACAGCGTATTTAATGCTTCAGCATCCTGACGTTCGATAATATTTTGTAACGTGGAGCCGAATTGAATGAGCTGGTTTACCATGCCGCGTGCGTTTTCCAGCATATGTGGGAAACGCCACAGTGACATAAATGACGTTGGTAGACTGCTTCCACCCTGTGAGCTGGCAACCACAGCGCTGAGTAACGCTTTTGGGTCTGCCGGTGTGGCGTAAATAGGCAGGTGTAAGGGCTGCCCGTCGATAGAGAGATTATGACGCAGGTTGTATAGCCGTTGTTCCAGTGTCTGCCAATAGCTCAACATGTCTTCGTTGATTTGTGGCAGGAAAAGATCTGTCGGGTTGTTATGCAGCTCAAAATCATTTTTTTGCAGAGTGGCTATTGCGCGGGAGTGCTCCTTTTGTCTCTCAGGATTAGCGGCATCATTTAAACTTGTATCATCCCATGTTGAATTGAGTGACAGATGGGGTTTGTCGCCTAACAGATGCAGTGCCTGCATGTACCACATTTTGGCTTCATTGAGGGTGTCCCGCTCCAACTGACGATAAGCGTAATCTCCATGTGCTATAAGTAGATCAAGGGTGCGCATAAATGTAGCGACTTTGTAGTGCATTGGATCATGTTGAGCTATAGCGTCGGGATCGACTGTATCGAGTGGGTCGTCGTTCCAGCTGGTGTCTTCTTGCAGAGGGCGGACATTCCAGCGGTAATCCTGCATTTGACCATGCACAATATAACCGGATGGGTTCCAGACATATTTCAGCCAACGGTTAGCTTCATCGAAGTTTTGTTCATGCAGCAAACGTTGAGCGATCAGCATTGGAGTGTAGTAGAACAGTTCCCAGAAATAGAGGCTGTTAGCGCCGCTGAAGTCCATGGGTTCGCTGCTGACATCCTTCAGAATATTGACGTTCTCGAAGTGGGTCAAAATGGAGCTAGGATTTATTGTGACTATCCCTTCTTTATCTCTAATAAAGTGAGGTCCCCACCAAGTTCCATCTGATGGCGATTTTTTGAAGGTCATATAAACCTTGGCATGAAAACGGTTATCTAATGGAACATCATCAAGAGGAATAAATAACGTAGTGCTGACACTCGTCTCTCCTAATTGACTTGAGTAGATAATGTGTGAGTTATTATCAACAACATGTTTGATATAAAGCTTAAACCAACGTTCATCACCATGAGTTGATGAGTTATAGGGTGGAATCACAAACGTAGCATAGAAACCCTTACCTAACTGTGGCTCCTGAATATTTTGAGTTTCCATATTCAAAATGGTATCGATACCTGCAGTAGCACGACTAATCAATTTACGGGCAAACAGGGTATTAAGGCGAGTACGATAAACTCCCCACTGCATATATTGTGCCCCGTTTGCATCATGGTGAAGGGTCAGGACATCATCAGCATTCGCTTTTTTGATAACACGAATGTTGAAATGTTCTTCACCTAGATTACGTTTTTCCTGACCATTTTTAAATGCATCAGCAGATGCTGTAAAGCTGATATCAATACTTGCTTCATTATTTTTAAATACCAGTGTGGAGACATCTATTTCTTCGAGGCCATTAAATTGATAACACATTTCTTCGAAGCTGAGTGGTGGTTTAACTGAAACGTTGTCATGCGCTGTATATGTCTTACTTTCTAACTTATCCTTCTCATTCACTTTTTTCACTGTTATTGTAACGTTTAAAGGCTGAATGTTTGTATTAATAAACATTGGTCCTGAAACATCGGTATCAATACCGCCGTGGTCATCCATATAGAAATATTTTTCGAATGGATTGTTATCACTATGTTTATTCTCAATATAACCATAATTACCACTAATACTACCACCGGTGGATGTGGACATTTCTTGTGAGGCAGAGGGAAGGTTAGGGAACCAAGCTCTTGCAAAATTAGTCGTACTATCTCGATAAAACAGGAGTCTTCCTTGACTAAGATTGCTGACATTTCCCTTATATTGATAAACAGGATAGATGAATTTTTTATTTGATAAATTATTTGGATTAATACCTAGCGTGGTATAAATAATAAATTCATCACCTGGCTTACCGTATTTCTTCATTAGATTGCATTGATTACGTTGGCGACCCTCATATCCATTGTGAATGATCCTTAACTTTGGGGAGATTTGGATTTTTAAATCACTTTCTTTGGAACGGGTAACTGAAATATTCCCACCATACACCATACTCAAGTAGCCCTCTCCCCAATCATAACCATTATTACTGTTTACTGATGAAGGGATTTCGTAGCTTTCTGCATAGCGGTTATTTACTCTTATAACACTTTTGGTTGCAGTACCGGTATCAAGCTGTTTATAGATATTAGTTTTATAATTATCAGGCTCCATCTTTTCTTGTGACATATTAGAGGAGATATATAACCCTTGCATAGTAGCCCGTGTATAATCTGCCTGTTCGGACTGTTTTTGATAAAACATAACCAGCAATTTATCTTTGCCTTGAAAGCTTGAGCAGTAAAGTCCAGGTGCTTTATTTTGCAATCCTAAAGTAGATATTTTGTCATTCACATCAAAGGTGATTGGCGTGTTCCAGGTGCCGTCATAGCGAATATGCGCCAGTTTCAGTTCATAACGGAAACTCTCGGTCGTTTTACCACTTTCATGTGTAGCAATCCTTTTTTCTTCCAGCCAGATTATATACAAACGGGATTGGTAGATTACCGGGCGGATAGTGTCTTGGTATGGGTTAATCGGGCAGTCAATTTTGTGCCACTCACTCCAGGCATTAGCGGGGAATTTACCGTTGCTGAATTTACTGTGATCCACACTGCGCCAATAATATTGATTAACGTCTGTTTTACTGTGTCCGATAAAATAGGTTAATCCTTGATCATTATTAATGTTGTCATGATAGGCGCTGATAACTTCCAGATTAGCGACCTGTTCGAATGACGTTAGATAAGATTTAAAGGCGTCTTCTACTGTATCGGTATTCAATTGGCTCTGGCTGATGGATTGCAGCAGTGCATCCATCATTTTTGTCTGTCCGATACGTAGTGTCGGATCGATGTAATTTTCAGGATAGTAATCAAGCTTAGATATTCCAGCCCAGGTGCTGTAGCGTTTGTTGTATTTATCCCAGTTGGTGAAGAATGAGCGGCTAGTGACACTTGTGACAGTATCTCCCTCCATATTTTTTAATGCTCGGTTCACATACAGTTGAATACTGGCGATGGCTTCGGCAATCTCTGTGGTTTTGATAGCGGCGGAAACTTGGTTATCAATCAATAAGTACTGATATAGATCATCACGGTTTTTAATTACAGCCTCTTTTCTATTTTGTAGATCTTTTTGGTTATGAGCATAAATATAATATGCACTTAATGCGGTACTGCGAGACTCATCCAGAAACGCATGCAGAGTATTGGATTTTTGAGTATCCAATCCGGCGATTAATGCTGCTGCTGTATTTTCCCACTTGCTATAAACGGTAGGAGAGCCTTTAGTGAGTAATTCATTCAGATATAAAGCGTTTTGTAGAGAGATATTCAATTGACGCGCTATGCTAACCCATTGCAGGCGAGTGTCGATAGAGATCCAATCGACGAAGGTATTGTTTATCTTTGCTCCGGTCCCAGCCCCGATATCGTTGCCTTGTTCAGTAGGTTTGTCTTGCGACAGCAGATTTTCATCAAGATTCATGGCGTTAGCCAGTTGTTTCGCCGTTAATGTTCCATTTTTAAATTCAGTCAGTACAGAAGAGGCGTTTTCACCTAGTGAGTTAACCCAGTCAGTAAAACGCGTTAGTGTTGTCAGTGTTAATACATCATGTTTTGGTGTTGCTGGTGTCGCCTCGGTTTTAATAACAAAGTATTGAGGGTTTTCTACAAACAGACTTAAGGTATTTTCGTTAAGGCCGGTGGAACGGTAAATCAACGCTAGTTGTGCCAGACATTGGCAGTACTGGACAGCCTGTTGAATTAGTGTATTTTTTTCAGTTGCTTCAGTTGTTTTCGATTGAGTTTCAATGGGGTTTTTCCGCAACCAGTTCCAGAATGAATCTGCCGTCATCCTGTTTTCTTTGCCAGAGTTTAGTTTATCTGCCCAAGCCAGCACGGAGAGAGCAATATTCTCAGATGGCAATTGCAGAGCGGCGGCTATATAAGGAGATAATGCTTTCTTCAGATTCTCCTCGGCCTCTTTCAGATTCTCTTTGGCTTTCTTTAAATTTTCTTCCGATTTTGGCAGGTTTTCTTCCGCTTTTTTTAGCTCCTCTTTGGCTTTTAGTATTTTCTTGTCAAAATCTTGCAGACCGTTATATACAGTATCCAGTAAGTTCCGGATTTCCGGTGTCAGGGTTTTATCATAGTCAGTGGTGGTCATCACAAATAACTGATAGATACTCCACTTCTGTGTACGTAGCCAGCCAGTGACGGCATAGAGTTTGTCAATTAGAGCAGCTAGATTGTCATGAGTAATCTCAGATAAATTGGTTGTTCCTTCACCTATGGTTTCCAACAGTAAATTCAATTCATCAATGGTTAACTGATGGATGTCTGCCAGTAATTTGGTTAGATTGGGATGAGAAGAGTTTTCTGAAATAGGTGCTTTGCACAGTATTAGTGTAGTTTCAGCATCAATACCGTAACGTTGCATATAGTATTTAACACGAAAGGCTTCTTTTAATACATCTTCATCTATATCTGGTTCGTCACTAAGGTCAAGGTCTTTAAAGCTTTCAAGGTAATCAGGGTCGTCCTTAAAAGGGTTGTCAGAGTCATCTTCTGGAGGTGTTTTTTTAAGGATATCGATGGCAATGTGGTTAAGGATTGTGGGCGATAGTTCGGTTGCTCGAGACAGATTAATAGCTTTATTGAATTTCAACAGATAGTATTGGGTAATCTCGTCTCCCATATTCCACAGGCTATCTATTTGTTTAATCTTTTTACTAAACTGGTTAAGTTCTTTATCTGTCAGATTATAATAACTTTTCAGGTATTCTGCCCTTACCATCCGAAGAGATTTAATTTCACCAAAGTTTTTCTTATAAAGTTCTTTTAGTTTCTCAGTGTTATCAGCATTGGTTGCTGGTTTTATCTTTTCCGTCAGAATAGTAAACAGCTCTGGTGAGACAGAGGCATTAATCCCCAGCAAGGAGGTTTGATTCATCAGTTTGGTGATTGGCGTATCTGTTAATGTACTGGATTGTTCAAACACTGGAGCTTGTAATTGAATAATCTTACGTATGCTTTCATAAGCTTCGTGATACGGCAGAGAGCCAGAAGTGCGGAAAGTAGATAATTTTTCCATCACTTTAGCGTGGTTGTCTAAATCAGACTGAGTTTTAATACCTTCCAGCAACATGTCATTAGACAGAGAAAGTGTGGAAATCTCTGTATTCATATTTTTCTGGCTGAGCATTAATGATTTTAGATCTGGGCGGCGAGTATTCAGATGATAAATAGAATTTTCGGCATGTAAATCCCGTGCCTGACGATAAAGTTCAGTTAGGTAAGCTGCGGGAGAAAACATAGAAGAAATTGCGTCAGGGGCTGCATACTGATTAGCGCGATTGCCAAATTTGCTATTATAACCTTGCTGGTTAGTATGAGGTTTGGTTAGGGCAAGATGTACCGCACTTTGTAACTGAGGATTGGCGCGTTTCAGAATGCGAGTTTCATGCAGGCGATTATCCTTTTGCACCTGTTGTGCTTCAAGATATAAGCTCTGAGTCTGTGACCACGAGAGTTTGTCCTTCACTTTTTTGCGAAGTTCATCAAAAGAGAGGTAGCAAATATCGGTTAGAGAAGTAAAATCCTCTCCTAATGCTTGTTGATATTCTGTCTTGAGTGTGTTCATGCTTATTTCCTTTTAAATGTTGAGTCTATAAAACATTGATGCTGACCTACATATTCGTGGATATAAATAAGGTTATTTATATCCATCAAAGTAAAGGCAACACATGTAACGTTTGATAGCGGTCTGAAATTAGGTTGAAAAGAACAGTCAAATAAAAATTACCGTTCAACCATCAACTATTTCGAGATGTTATTATTTGTTTAAATGACTATTGAGATGCAATAACAAAATTTATAATTGCATGTAAAGTAATATATATATTTAACAATAACGATAAGAAATAATTACTTTTGTTACATATGGAATACTATGAAAAAGAAGAGGGTTGATATTTTATAGTAGGCAATGGGACTCAATAGAAAAGAAGGTATCTCTGTTATAACGAGTACTAAACAGATAAGAAAGTAGACAGTGGGTGTGGTGTATATTCGTGAAAGATTCAGGCCCCGTTTAGGAGCCTGTCTTTAACATTTGATTGGAATGTTTATTAGCGAATGGTGTAGCGAATATGCAGAATGATATCGCTCAGTGTCTGCAATATGGTTTTTTGTTTGTCAGTCGCATTTGGGAAAATTAGCGTCAATGTACCCGTATCATTAATCGCAATCCCTTCAAACGGTAGGAATTTACCATTGTTGAAATCCAGTTGGAATTGGCCGCTGTCATTCATTCCATGGGAAACTGCCAGTGATTTGCAGCTTTCGGCCAGCCCGGTTTCACTTCCTCCGTAGGACAGAATGGCTTGTACATCTTGGTATGGTCCTAATAGGGCTGGCAAGGTGACATTGATCTGCTTGATGCGTCGGGTTTCACCAACAGATGCTGGGTAATCTTCCAGAATGTTCAAACTGGCAAGATTGACTGTGGCTATCAATTTATTGTCATTGAGACGGATGCCATTATCGTCATTGCCCAAGTTATCTTTCCTTTTTTCGAGTAAGTCGGTGATTTCGGCTGTCAAATCAATTCTGTCTTTATTAGGTTCCGTATAAACGTCTGCTAATGAAACAGTACGTTCCACTTCCAGAGCGCGTTTATCCCACCTCAGATAAGCATCTTCCATCTGTGCCAGATTCAACATTAAGGTTTCACCCGCGAGCAGACCGGCATGAGTTCCTTGCCAGGCACCAGGCTTAATAAAGTGGGTAGATTTATTGTTAGTTTCCCAACGATAGGCCATTTCAGCCATCAGACAACGCGATATCGCCAAATCGTAGAACTGGAAGTAAATGGCGGCCAGTCGACCACGCAGCCAGTTGTACAGCGCCTGATTGCTGAACTTACATTGCAGGAAGGTCAGTTGTGCATGGGTTTGTTCCTGCTGGGTTTTCAGGCTAGTTTTCTGCAATACTGCAGCTTCACGGCGTACTGCCAGTGAACCAAGTTGAGCGTAGATTTGGTTTAGCTCGGCTTGTGCATTATTACGCTGAATTTCCCATTCCTGACGGCGACGACGCCATATTTCAGATTGCGAGACTTTATCGGCTTCAATCAATAAACCGTCCGCGGCAATACTACCACCGATAGCAATTGCATTGGCGATAGCACCATAGTGCGATCCCCCGACAGCCAGGCCGTAGATATTCGGTACCATATCCAGTGCAGCAGCAGCCATATGCAGGCTTTTCAATCCGCTTGTAATACTATGGGAAGCTACTCTCATATCCAGCGCTTGGCGTTCACCCGCATTGACATTTTCATCGTATAGCTTGCTGTAGCTGTCAAAGCGTGATTGAGCCCCGATTTTAGATTTTTCCAGCACGATTTTTTCAGCGTCCAGCTCTTCGATGGTTTTGTTCTGTATGCTCATATTGGTCAATATCAGCTCTTTTGCTTGATTTTGTAGCAGGACATTTAAGGCTTCAGCATCTTGACGTTCGATAATATTTTGTAACGTAGAGCCGAATTGAATGAGCTGATTCACCATACCGCGTGCGTTTTCCAGCCTGTGTGGGAAACGCCACAGTGACATAAATGGCTGAGAGAGAGTTGCTCCACCTTGGGAGTTGGCGACAGCGGCGCTGAGTAATGCTTTTGGATCTGCCGGTGTAGCGTAAATAGGCAGATGTAGCGGTTGTCCGTCAATAGAGAGATTATGACGCAGGTTGTACAGCCGTTGTTCCAGTTTCTGCCAGTAGTTTTGCATCACTTCATTGACCTGTGGCAAGAAAAGATCTGTCGGGTTGCTGTGCCGACTAACATCACCTTGTCGTAGGGAGGTTATTGCTTGGGCGTGTTCCTCTTGTTTTTCTGTTCTGGCCGCGTCACCTAAACTCGGTTTGCTCCACTCTGAACTGAACGATAGATGAGGTTTATCACCCAACAGATGCAGTGCTTGCATATACCACATCTTAGCTTCGTTAAGCGTATCTCGTTCTAACTGACGATATGCATAATCTCCACGGTCCAGCAACAGATCAAGGGTGCGCATAAAAGTAGCGACTTTGTAATGCATTGGATCATATTGTGCTACAGCATCAGGATCGACTGAATTTAATGGATCATCGTTCCAACTAGTATCTTCCAGCAACGGGCGAACGTTCCAGTTGTAATGCTGAATTTGACCGTGCTTAATATAACCAGACGGATTCCAGATATATTTCAGCCAACGGTTAGCTTCATCGAAGTTTTGTTCGTGCAGTAAACGCTGAGCAATCAACATTGGGACATAATAGAACAGTTCCCAGAAATAGAGACTATTTGCGCCGCTAAAATCCATGGGTTCGCTGTTAGAATCCTTCAATACATTGACGTTCTGGAAATGTTCTAGATTAGAGTCCAATTTTATTGATATCTTATTCTGATGATCTTTAATAAATAAAGGACCTGGCCGGTAATTATGTGAGTCTTGTTGAACTTTTTTGAAGATAATATTAACTCTGGCGTGATAATCAGGGTTCGGAGGAGCATAAGGAAAGGTAATCATAGGGATAAATAGTGTGATGCTTACACTTGTATCTTCTAACTGGCCTGAATAGATAGTATATGGGTTACCAGCAGGATATCGGACCTGAAGCTTAAACCAACGCTCACCATGAGTTGATGGATTATAGGGGGGCATAATAAACGTAGCATAGAATCCCTGACCTAATTGCGGTTCTTGAATATTTTGGGTTTCTATACTCAAAATGGTATCGAGCCCTGTGTTGGCGCGGCTAATTAATTTACGGGCAAACAGTGTGTTAAGGCGAATACGATAGGTTCCCCACTGCATATATTGTGCCCCGTTTGTATCATGGTGAAGAGCCAGGATATTATCATCATCCGTTTCTGCTGATGAAGAGACTTCATACCGGTTATTCATCCTTATGGCACTGTTGGCCTTAGTATAAGTATCAAATTGTTTATGAATGTGAGTTAAGTAATCTTCAAGATTCATATCTTCAGATAACATGTTTGAGGAGATATGCAGCCCGATTATTGGTGCGTCTGTTGTGTATTTATCCCGATCATCCTGTTTTTGATAAAACATTACTAGCAATTTATTGTGTTGATGATTTGTACAATAAAACCCTAGTTGCTGTTCCAGTAAATTTTGTTGCTTCTGTATCTCCTGTTGATTTAGTTCCATTTGTTTTTCCAGTATGTTTATCTCCGTCGTTTGTTTTTCCTGTTGAAGTAATTGTTTTTCCCATTGAGCCAATTGTTCTTTGCGTTGTTTTAGTAGCGCTTCTAATGATTCGGATGACTCTTGGGGGCGGAGCAATACTGGCGGACTTATTGGATTGAGTGGCTTGAGTGATTTTAGTTGTTCCTCGAATTTTTTCTGTTCCTCCAGTTTCTCCTCTAATTGTTTTTGGTATTTTTTCAATTGCTCCAACAACGCCAATGCGTTCGATTGTTCTAATGGTGTCAATATCTTAAAAACAGTCAATATCTTGTCACTTACATCAAAGGTTATTGGTGTATTCCAGGTACCGTCATAACGGATATGAGCCAATTTCAGTTCAAGATGATAATCTTCTTCGACGGTTTGATTATTATTTTCTATTTGCTTAACAGCCTTTCTCTGCTCCAGCCAAATTAAATACAGGCGGGATTGGAAGATTACTGGGCGAATAGTGTTCTTATAGGGATTTATTGGACAGTCAATTTTGTACCACTCACTCCAGGCATTGGCAGGGAACTTACCGTCGCTGAATTTATTGTGATCCACGTTACGCCAGTAATATTGATTAACCTCTGTTTTACTGTGTCCGATAAAATAGGTCAATCCTTGATCACTGTTGGCATTGTCATGATAGGCGCTAACGACTTCCAGATTAGCCACCTGTTCGAACGATGTCAGATAAGACATAAAAGCGTCTTCTACCGTATCGGTATTCAATTGACTCTGGCTGATGGATTGCAGCAGCGTATCCATCATTTTTGTCTGTCCGATACGCATAGTCGGATCGATGTAATTTTCGGGGTAGTAAACGAGTTTAGAGACGCTAGCCCAGGTGCTGTAGCGTTTGTTGTATTTATCCCAGTTGATGAAGAACGGGTGGCAGATGACACTTGTGACTGCATCACCCTCCATCTTTTTCAATGCCCGGTTGACATATAGCTGGATGCTGGCGATAGCTTCAGCTATCGGCGTGGTTTTGATGGCAGAAGAAACTTGATTATCAATCAATAAGTATTGGTACAGGTCATCACGGTTTTTAATCGCTGAGTTTTGACTAGCGACTTTACCGATATAGTATTCACTCAATGCGGCACTGCGAGACTCATCCAGAAAAGCGTGCAGGGTGTTGGTCTGCTGGGTGTCCAGTCCGGCGGTTAATATTGCAGCGACGTTTTCCCATTGGGTATAGTCAGGGGGAGATTCTGCGGTCATTACTTGCGCCAGTGTGGAAACGCCTTGTGGAGAAATGTTCAATTGATGCGCGGTATGCACCCATTGCAGGATGGTGTCGAGAGATATCCAGTTGGAGAAGTTCACTTGTGCTTGAGCACTGGCTTGCCCCAGTAGATTTTTATCAAGATTCATGGCATCAGCCAACTGTTTTGCCTCTAATGTTTCCTTTTCAAATTCGGTCAGTACAGAAGAGGTTTTTTCACCCAGAGAGTTAACCCAGTCAGTAAAACGAGTCAGCTTTATCAGTGATAATGCATTGTGTGTTGATGCTGTTACTTCGGTAAGGCCAAAGAGCCGTGGTTTTGTGACAAACAGACGTAAAGTGTTTTCGCTAAGGCCGGTGGAACGGTAAATCAGCGCTAATTGTGCCAGGCATTGGCAGTATTGAACAGCCTGCTCTTGTGTTACAGCGGATTTTGGTTGTTTTGGATCGCGTAGAGCCTGCAACCATCCCAAGAATTTTCCTGCCGTTACTTTTCCTGCACTAGGTTTTAGCTGATCTGCCCAGGTGAGCACATAGTGAGCAACATTTTCTGACGGCAATTGCAGAGCGGCTGTGATATAAGGAGACATTTTCAACAGCAGATTTGCCTGATTTTCACTGTTAAAGCCCTGTAAGCCATTGTAGACAGTATCTAGCAGGTTCTGGATTTCTGGAGTCAGGGTTTTGTTATAGTCAGTGGTGGTCATCACAAGCAACTGGTACATACCCCACTTCCGTGCGCGTAACCAGCGGGTAACAGCATAAAGTTTGTCAATCAGAGCAGCCAGATTTTCATCATTGATCCCAGATAAATGGGTTGTTCCTTCGTCTATGGCAACTAGCAGTAAATCCAGTTCATCAATTGTCAATTGATGGATGTCTGCCAACAATTTGGCCAGATAGAGATAAGAAAGATTCTCTACGCTATGGATTATCTTTCCATTAGTGTTGGTACGATTGGTAATCTTGAACAGGCGTTTTAATGAGTCATCATCAACATTAAAAGCACGTTTAAGCACTGCTTTACGCCAATCATTGGTGCTACCCAGATTTAAATCAATCTCTTCCTCATCCGACGTGGAAAAATTCTGACCATCCAATGGTGGGGTATTAAACAAGCGATTAAACAATTGGCTGGGGGAACCACTATAGATGTTTCCTGAAATGGGTACATTGCACAGTATCAGTGCGGTTTCAGCATCAATACCGTAACGCTGCATATAGCATTTAACACGAGAGATTTTCTTTAATATCTCTGCGTCAATATCCGGTCCATTATTAAGTTCATTGTATACGGTGATTACAGCTTCCAGGATTACCTCTGGATATATAGATACCTCCTGATAGGTGCTACTAGAGATAATACTTTTAAGGATTGTTGGTGTCAGCCCTGTTGCCTGGGACAGGCGAATAATCTTATTGAGCATCAGCAGATAATATTGAGCTGGTTGTTGATTGGGGTATTCGGAATTCATTTCCTCATGTATTAGTCTAATCTTTTGCTGGTCAATAAACTGATTAAGTTCTTCATCCGTCAGATTATAATAACTTTTCAGCTTTTCCGGTGTTGCCATCAGAGCAGGTTCAATATCACCAAAATTCTTCCCATAGAGCCTCTTAATTTCCTCTTCGTCATCGGTAATCTTCTCCACCAAAATATTAAACAACTCAGGCGAGATAAACGCATTAATTCCTAATAGGGAGGTTTGATACATTAGATCAGCGATTTTCGGTGACTCATTGAATTGTTCAAATACTGGAGCTTGCAACTGGATAACTTTACGCACATTTTCATAAGCATCGTGATATGGCATTGGGCCAGAAGGGCGGAAGGTTGATAGCGTTTTCATCACGTTAGTATGTCCTTCCAACCCGGTCAGTGTCTTAATGCCTTCCAGCAACACCTTATTAGATAGAGAAAGTGTAGAAACTTCATCGTCCATATTTTGCTGGCTGAGTGTCAGTAATTTTAAATCAGGGCGGCGTTTATCCAGATGATAAATGGAACCTTCCTCATGTAAACCGCGTGCCTGACGATAAAGCTCAGTCAGATAAGCGGCGGGAGAGAACATGGAAGCAACTGTGCCTGGGGCGACATACTGACTGGCGCGATTGCCAAATTTACTGTTATAACCTTGCTGATCAGCATGAGGCTCTGTAATGGCAAGATGTACCGCATTTTGTAATTGAGGATTGGCACGTTTGAGAATACTCGCTTCATGCAGTCGGTTAGCTTTTTGTTCCTGTTGTGTTATTTCAGGGCGTTCTGGCGTGAGTGTGCTCATGTTTATTCCTTTTAGATGTTAAAAATAAAACATTTATGCTGTCCTGCGTATCATGGATACAATAAAAAAGTTATTGATATTCATTAGAATAAGGCAGCAAATATGACGTCTGATAACGGGCTGAAATAGGCTGAAAATAACGGGTAGGTAAAACGGTATCATTAGGCCATTAACTATTTCATAGCGTTATTATCTATTGTTTCTCTAAATGACTGTGGCAATGCAATAACAAAATTTATAATCACACCAATAATAATTATCATTAATTAATGATAAGATCATGAAATAGTTGCTATTGTTTTTAATGGTGTTTTATGAAAAATAAAATGATTAATATTTTGTGATGAGCGAAGAGAACGATTAGAAAAAACATTATTTCGATTGTTTTCTGTCCCCATTTTTAGGGCCAGTTTTAGGCAATTGTCAGATGGCATTCAGTGAACATTTTTTCTTTTGGTGTATCATTATAGTAATTATCGCGACTATATATCATTCTGTATGAAATAATGATTTTCAATGAATTATACCCTATAGATTTCAAGATGCATCGCGACGACAAGGGAGCGAATCCCCGGGAGCATAGCGAACTATGTGACCGGGGTGAGCGAGTGCAGCCAACAAAGAGGCAACTTGAAAGATAACGGGTATAGTTATTATTTTTTTAAAACTATTCTTATAATGGTAATATATCCAAGAAACCTCCTGTAAAAGAATGAATATTGTGACTGAACTCAATATATAGATAATGCCCATATACACATGGTTGTATTTGTGTCATTTTGATATTGAATTTTTTTCACAATGGGGGCTGAAGGAGCGTGATCAATTTAAAGAAAAAATAATATTGCTAAATATGATGTACCCAGAAAATACACGCTCAATTCAAGAGAAAGTCCAATTCATACTGGATCGTCAATTTGAAACATTTGAGCCAATATGTTTACTGCCTGTAATGCCTAAATCGGATTTTTCAGTGGTATCCAGGGTTCTGGAGTACGAAAAGATAATTCGTCGCTCTGAATTATCTTTGAGCGATATAAATCAGCTTCCACTAGACGAGTACTGGATAGAAATTCTCCGTCTCTTCAAAGTGAACATTTATTTCCTAAGCGGGGAGAGCGTGCCTGATATGCTGATTGAAAGCGTCCATCCATTTCACAGATCTTTTTTATTGAACGGGATGAAATAGGAAAATCTAGTCCTTTTTTGGTTATTACTACACATAAATGAATATGAGATGATAAATGAATACTGACTGGATGAATAAAGAGGCTTCAAACTTATTCGATCAATATGATGATTATTTGGAGGAGAGACTTGGGTACATGCCGTTGATTGAGAACCTTAAGGAGAGCTTGGGCCAAAACGTATCGGTTCTTGATTACGGTTGTGGTGGTGGGAAAGTGTCACGTCGGCTAATTGCTGGAGGTATAAAGACGGTAACGGGAGTAGATATTTCACAAACCATGGTGGATAAAGCTTCCAGCAACATCAATCGTGGCAATAGCTCTTATCATCAAATCACAACTGATGTCCTTAATTTCAATGATAATACTTTCGACGCAGCTATATGCTGTTACGTGTTCATTACTAACAGTGAAAAGTCTGATCTTTTGAAAATCGCCAAGGAAATTCACAGGACATTAAAGCCTGGCGGCATTTTTTACGTATTGGATACCAATCCGGATTCCGCTGGGATTAAGTTCAGTTCTTTTATGAGCGGTGATCCAAATAAAAAATACAGTGATGGAGAAGTCAAACCAGTGTATTTAGATCTGCCAAATGGAGGTATTTTTAAGATTTCAGATACGCATTGGCATAAAGATACATATTACAAAATCTTGAACGAGGCCGGGTTCCAAACTATTGAGCTTTTTGAACACAGTGACGCTGATGCGTCAAAGGATACTGAAGGTCTACAATATTACCCACCTTTCGTCATGTTCAAAGCGACTAAATTCTAGATGCTTCATATCTGACTGATGGAATTCCTTGCTTGTTACAAAAATGTCGGTGAGGGATTCCACATGATTAGTTTCGAATGCAATTTAATATTGTTTTGAATGGTATTTTATAAAAAGTAAAATGATTAATATTTTGTGATCAGCGAAGAGAACAATTAGATTAAGTGACACCAAACAAAAGCCATCACTTGGATGGCTTGTCATCATTCATTAATTTTTCGATTAAAGCATCTGCACCAATTAAAGGAAGTAAACGCAGCAGTACTTCATTTAGTATCCCAGCCTCTGCTTTGGTAATAAATTGTGCTTTTCTGTCTTTCCAGGACAACGTCTGGATCAAGCTTGAAGCAACAACGGACGGCTCATCCAGATTTTTCACAGGGACTTCCGTTTTGGCACCACGAATGCTGGTGCTGATCGGGCTGCAAATCAGCAATCCGGTTTGCTGGTTATAAGCTTGACTACTCAGAACTAATGCAGGCCGGTACTTGCCAATTTCTTTGCTTTTGGTTGGTTCAAAATCAAGCCAGATAATATCGTTACGCTCTGGGATAAATATTTTTGGCATTAATTATCAACCTCGGATGTAGACAATGTAGCCAGCAGCCCAACCTGTACAGTGTCTGAGGTCAGTCCTTCCAGCAATTCGCTCTCTGAGTAAGGCAGTTTACGTCGTGCCAGCTTTGCTTTCTTAACGGTAAAACCGTCCTCAAACACCTCCACTTCAATCTCAGTGTCTGGTGTGAAATGAGGAATATCCCTGATTAAACCAGCAACGCGCAGCCCCAACCCATTTCCCCAACGTTGGATTTTCGTGTGAACTATCTGAGCCATAACTCACCTCTTGATAAACATTGTTTACACAAACAATAAGTATATACTCTGTATAAACACTGTCAATGCTCGCAGTTCAAACGAATGTATTCCTGAACCAACACAGGCTGGACAAGAAACACGACAATTCAATTAAAACAAATCATGCTTTTTGTTTCTCATTCATCATACGATTCAGCCACGGCACTGTGATCGCCATGATGATCGCGACAATAAAGGTAGCAATACCAATTTTGCCGAATACACTGGTGTAGACAGGTAATGTTTGCAGTGGATCAGTAATGCCTTTCGGTACTGCGGTAAAGGCTGCCACATAGCCGCCGAGTAAGAATGAGGTCGCTTGAGTTAAATACCACATTCCCAGAATGAAGCCCATCAGATACTGAGGAACCAGAGCGGCAACCATTGCCAGACCTAATGCACTGATCATCAATTCACCGAGGCTTTGGAACAGATAAACCAGAACGATAAACCAGGGTGAAGTTAAACCTTGCTCATCAGCAAACCACAAACCCGCAGCAGCGGCAGTCAGGAAACCTAAAGAGCACAGGAACATACCCACGGTAAACTTAGCCGGCATTGTCAGGTCTTTACCTTTAGAACCCCAATGAGTATACAGCATAGCCAGTATTGGACTGGCAACAACAATCCAGAATGGGTTAAGTGCCTGGAAACTGACCGGATTGATATTAAAACCAAGCAACTCATGATGAACGTTATGGATAGCGAAGAAGTTCAGGGAAGTTGGCATCTGAGCATACAGGATGAAGAACACAATAGCCTGAAGCATCAAGATGAAAGCGACAAACATTTTGTTACGGCTAACTTTATCCTGCTTAAGTGCTTCACGGAAGAAGATAAACACCACGACCACAGACAATCCAATCAGAACAACATTAGTAATTTTTACATTGTGCATCAGCCATGCACAGGCGAAAACCGTTGCAACAGTTCCCGCCAGAACCAGGATCAGGTTTTTATAGTTGATTCGTTGATGGTCTGGTTCAGAGCCAATATTACGAACCGTATTGCGACAGAAGATATAGACCAATAACGCAATAATCAGGCCTATACCACAAATATTGTAGGTAACGGCATAACCGAATTTTTCAGCAATAACCGGCGCGATAGCGAGTGAGAACAGCGAGCCGATATTGATTGACATGTAGAACAAAGTAAAAGCTCCGTCCAGACGAGGATCTTTCGGTGGATAGCATTTAGCCAGCAAGCTGGCTGGATTTGCTTTGAACAGGCCGTTACCAACAGCAATCGTTCCTAATGCGTAGAAAATTAAATCAGGTTTCAGGATGGAGAGGCCAGTCATAAAATAACCCACTGCCAGGACGATAGCGCCTAACACAATGGTTCGTTTAGTTCCAAGTAAGTGGTCACCGACATAGCCACCAATAGAGATAAGGCCATAAACCAACGCGGCGAATGCCCCGAAGGTAGTAAATGCCTGTTCCTGAGAAAATCCTAATTTTTGGACAAAATAAACTGCAAGAATGCCTTGTACGCCGTAGTAGCCGAATCGTTCCCAAAGCTCGACGAAAAAGATCATGAAAAACGGCTTGGGTTGTTGTAATAAACCGAGCGAAGCGGGTTTATTCATAGTTGATTACCTCTGATTAGTTATCATTTATCTTGGAATACACCTGGAAATGCAGGGTAATTAACATCCCTGTGAAATGATGTATCGCTAAGATTATGTTTTTATGAACTTTATTTGGGTGAATATTGAGAGAGGTAGGTTATTATAGGGTTAAAATAGGTTCTCAATGGTCGATCACACGAACATAAAGATTGCGTATAAAATTTAACAGCATATTCATTAAGTGAATATCAAAAAGGGTTAGGAAGAGGATTTAGTTGAATTGTTAACTGAATAGAGCAAGCAAAGAGGGCTATTCAGGCCGTTTCTGGCCTGAATATTGGAGGAGCAGCTTAGAGCTTAATTCAGTAGATTGTTAAACTGCGGCAGCGACAGTTTCCAGCATAACCGGACGGAAATTACGCTTGAAGTAGATCAGGCCGTGGCCTTGTTCGCTCACGGTAATATGCCTGATGTGAACCAGATACACATTATGAGAGCCGACTTCCTGAACCTGCTCAATTTCACCTTCAAGGCTGGCGAGGGTGCCGGTCAACACAGGTTGGCCCAGCGGACCTTTTTGCCAGATATTCCAGCGAAAACGTTCTTCCATGCTGACTCCGGTCATACCCGCAAAATGGCGTGCCATTAATTCTTGCTCATGGTTTAAGACATTTACACACAGGTGGCCATTTTCCTGAAAAACTGAGTTCATAGCACTGCTTCGGTTAATGCATACCATCAGAGTGGGCGGCGTATCGGTGATCGAACATACCGCAGTGGCAGTAATACCACAGCATCCGGCAGGACCATCGGTGGTGACGATATTCACCGCGGCTGACAGGCTCGCCATCGCATCTCTGAAACGCAGGCGATGTTCATTTTCTACAGACATAATTGGCCTCCTGCTACCGATTATTTCAGCAGCGTATCTAACTGGTTAATATCGTTATTGTTGTATAAGTGTGGTCTGAGCCAGCCGTTCTGATCATAGTCGGAAAGACAGCGATCAACCATATCCATCATTTTCTTCATATTGCCGGAACCGTTGGCATGGCGCAGACATTGCAGACGAATTTCATCCTGGCTGCCGGCGTAGTTGATTTCGTACAACTCATGGCGACCACCGAATTCACTGCCAATGGCATCCCACATCAGTTTTAACACTTTGATTCGTTCAACGTGATCTATACCGTTGGAACCACGAACATATCGCTCCAGATATTTATTAATTTCTGGGTTATGCATATCACGGACACTGGATGGCAGATAAATCAGACCACTGGTGACGTTTTTTTCAATAATATTTTTAATTTTCGTATAAGCGGTTGGGGCCATCACGCGGTAAGTTTGTATTGCCTGAGTATCCGGCATATAAGCACCACCTTGCCACGGCTTGGCTTCTGCCCACATAGCATCACTCAGCGACCAGAACAGGTTGCGCCAGGCAACCACTTCACCCAGATCGGCCTGAACACCGCGGAATTCTATCACGCCAGTACATTCCAGGCTCTTTTGCAGCAGGGCGGTAATAAAATCCAGTTTCACTGCCAGACGCACACAAGCCTGTAATGGGAACAGGCTGGCGAAACCGCCCTTAACTGCCCAGTTACGTGCGCGGTCAAAATCACGGTAAATCAGGACATTTTCCCAAGGGATAAGGACCTTATCCATCACCAGAATCGCATCGTTTTCATCAAAACGGCTGGATAAAGGATAATCGAACGGGGAACCTGTCGCACCGGCTACCAGTTCATAAGACGCGCGGGAAATCAGTTTTACCCCATCGGCATCCATTGGGGCGACAAACATCAGGGCGAAATCAGGGTTATCTCCCATGACTTGCGCGGAACCAAAACCGATAAAGTTATAGTGAGTCAGAGCCGAGTTGGTCGCGACCACTTTTGCGCCGCTGACGATAATACCTGCATCCGTCTCTTTTTCCAGTTGGATAAAAACATCACGGGTTTGATCAGCGGGTTTATGGCGATCGATGGGGGGATTAACGATTGCATGGTTAAAATAAACCCCCGTTTCCTGAATCTTTTTATACCAATGACGGGCGTTATCAGCGAATTGACCATAATATTCAGGGAATGCGCCTAACACACTGCCGAATGCCGCTTTATAGTCAGGTGAACGGCCCATCCAGCCATAGGTTTGACGTGACCACTCAGCGATAGCGTCACGCTGTTGGCGCAGATCGTCAGCGCAAGTGGCAAAGCGGAAGAATTTGTGAGTATACCCGCCATTGCCGGTATCGGTATTCCAGCATAAAGCATCATGGGTTTCAGGCGCGTGCAGGGCATCGTATAATTGACCGACTGAGGCAGCAGAATTGCGGAACGCAGGATGTGTGGTGACATCTTTTACGCGCTCACCATAAATATAAATTTCGCGGCCATCCTGAAGGCTCTTCAGGTACTCTTCACCGGTAAACGGGCGTTTTTTATCGGCGCGGAAATCTTCTGGTTTCATGTCTACCTCACAGTCTGAATAAAAAGCGCCGGTCTTGATATAAATATAATCAATATTGGCACGGAAATGTTAATTTAATGTTTATTTTGTGTTTCTTAATTGAAGCCTCAGAATGGCTTTTCTTGAATAGATTTTTGGAAGGTTAGCTGGTACTTTTCGTTGGGAAATGGCGATTTGTGACTAAAGTGTGATCTAGGTAATGTTTTTGTAGCGATTATTTAATCTGTTTTTCGCCGGTTGAGTAAATAAGATTTCTTACGAGATTGACTACTACACGGTGGACAGCGAATTCGGGATTATCACCGAATACGTATGTTGCTCCAGGCAATGTTCGTGATACTCAATTTTGTATTGAACGACTTGGTCGCCAGATGGTTTGCTTCGCGTTTTCAATGGTCACGGTAGGTCTGGATGCCAGCTATTTTACGGTTACTTCCTGTCATCTCGTTGAAACTCGCCATATCATATCGGTTCTGGGGGGATCGCCGCCCAAATAAAAGGAATAGGATTAACTAAGCAACCTCAATACCGCATTATATATTTCTAACTATCGCACCTCGTATCATTTTATGTAAAGATTTTTTGATAAATTTTTTATTAAAATCCAATCTACCTCACGTAATTGTTGCGGCTTTATTATCTATTTTGTTGTGTTTTTTAAATTTTAATTTAATTTGATATAAAATTTTATTTTTTGTTTTTTTTATGGTTTTTATGGTCTTATCTTCCATTTTTTTACCATTGTTAATACATATAATGATTTGTTAATGTTTTATTGTTTTTGTATTTGATTGATTTAAAAGGACTATGTTGTCTTTTTCTTTTAATATAAGCCAATTTTTACTGAGATTTGAAAGTTAAGCTAAACCGATGTATACCAGTTATCTATAAAGATTAAAGTTAGTTTTATTGCCTTGAAAAATACGAAATAAATCAATATAACTTACACACGCCATTACGAATGGCGCGGTATACTATTAGTAAGTTAAGAGAATGTCATGACCGTAATTTTTAGGGGTAATAGGCTATTTGGATTGGTTTTCTTTAATACTGTGATTTGTAGCGTTATTGGTACTGTACCTATTGGTGGTATTTATTTTTCCTCAGCACATGGCAGGAGGTTCACCTTCCATTGGCATTTTTCTGGCATTCTATTTACTGGTGGTGATTGTTTCTGTTTCAGCGGAAGTTATTTTTGACGGTGTAATGCAGACTGTAAGAAAATATGAACGCGAGGATAAGAATAATCTTGGTAATAATATCCGTATAAAAAAATCAAGGTTATCAGGCATGGGGAAAATTCAACTGTGATTGCAGAAAATATAACAATATTGCAGTAAATAATTTTTGATGAGTCATTAAACGATCATGGAAAGATCATTTTGGTGTAAACAACAGCGGTGAGTTCACTATGCATAGCACAATTTATTGATGTGTGTTGCGTATGGGATTATTTCACCTAAAGCGTGAGGAGTATATGTCTGAGACATATTTAGTGCACGATAAAAAAGGCCAGGGCGATATTGCTATTATCGGCATGGCCAGCCATTTCCCTGATGCCTCAAATCTGCATGAGTTCTGGGAAAACATAATGGCTAAAAAAGATTCTTTGACTGATATTACCACCGTGTCAGAGATAGAATATTGGAGCAAAGAGGATTTTTATGATCCAGATGCGTCGGCTGCGGATAAAACGTATGGTCATAAAGCCGGTTTTGTTCCTGCTATTGATTTTGATCCGGTGGAATTTAAAATTCCGCCGGCCATTGTTGATTCAATTAGTACCGTACAATTATTTTCATTGTATGTGGCCAAACAGGCAATGCAGGATGCGGGATTAATTGGTCAAAAAAACCAGCGAGTGAACCGCGATCGCATCGGCGTTATTCTGGGCGGCGGCGGTAACGGCAATACCTTATTCTCGCTGGCAGGCCGTCAGCAAACCCCATACCTGCGTAAAATCATGATCAAGTCCGGTTTGCCGGAGGCGGTTGTGGACGAAGTGATCAACCGGGTGCATGATTCATGCCTTGAATGGAATGAGGACTGTTTACCCGGTTTCCTTGGTAATGTGGCTTGTGGTCGCATCGCCAGCTATTTTGACCTTGGTGGGACGTCCTACATGGTGGATGCCGCCTGTGCGAGCAGCCTGGCGGCGATCAAAGCTGCTATCGGTGAGCTCAATTCAGGCAGCTGTGATGCTGTGCTGACGGGGGGTGTTAACCTGGAGAATTCAGCGTTCTCTTTCGTATGTTTCAGCAAAACCCCGGCACTGTCGAAAAGCAACTTGTCGCGCCCTTTCGATCGTGACTCCGATGGCATCATGCTCGGTGATGGTGTTGGCATGCTGGTGCTGAAACGTCTGGAAGACGCCGAGTTGGATGGTGATAATATCTATGCGGTGATCAAATCGCTCGAGGCATCCAGTGATGGTAAAGCGAAAAGCATTTTTGCCCCCCGTTATGAAGGCCAGGTAAAAGCACTCAAGCGTGCTTATGCCCGTGCCGGCCTTACTCCAGCGGACATTCAACTGGTCGAGGCGCATGGCACCGGGACGGCCACCGGTGACAATACAGAGCTGAAAAGTCTGCGTATGGTTTTCGATGAGCACAAGGTGGCGGCGAAATCGGTGGCCATAGGCAGCATTAAGTCACAGATTGGTCATACCCGCAGTGCGGCGGGGGCAGCATCAATGATCAAAGCGACGCTTGCCCTGCATCACAAAGTGTTACCTCCCACGATCAATGTCACTCAGCCTGGCGAAATGTTGTCCGGGGATAACGGGCCATTCTATGTCAACAGTGAGCCTCGTCCCTGGTTACGACCTCTCAACGCTGCGCCACGCCGCGCTGCTCTCAGTGCTTTTGGTTTTGGAGGAACAAATTTCCATGCGATCTTGGAAGAGTATGAGCGAGAGCCGCGTGGCGCCTATCGTTTGAATGGACCGGTAGTCACGTTGTTGTTCAGCGGTGAGAACCCTGAGCAACTGCTGGCTAAGTGTGAGGTGGCGCTGGCGCGTTTTGGCCGCGCGTCGTCTGCTGGGCAGGCGTTACGCGAGCATCTTGCACATCAGGATCTTAACGGGTTGCAACCTCATCAAGCACGTCTGTTGTTTGTTGCTACATCTGGCACACAGGCGGCGGAGATAATGGCGTCGGCAGTAAAACAGTTGAAGCAAAAGAGTGAAAGTGGCTGGGAACACCCACTGGGAATTTACTACCAGCCCTCGGCCAAAAACTTGGATGGAAAAGTGGTGGCGCTGTTTCCTGGACAGGGATCGCAGTATGTCAATATGGG
Organism: Photorhabdus stackebrandtii; assembly: GCF_011189495.1. Lineage (NCBI taxonomy): Bacteria > Pseudomonadati > Pseudomonadota > Gammaproteobacteria > Enterobacterales > Morganellaceae > Photorhabdus > Photorhabdus stackebrandtii. The sequence continues at coordinate 98,336 of NZ_PUJV01000004.1, read as the reverse complement.
CCGTGACATTGCCAATGACTACCCTGAAATGCGCCAGGCGTTGGAGGCCTTGGATGTGCTGGCGGCCAACGAGCGTGGTCAGGGGCTGTCGCACGTGATTTATCCCACTCCGGTATTTTCCGATGCTGAACGGCAGCAACAAAACGAGCTCTTGACTGATACGGTCAATGCCCAACCGGCATTGGGGGCTATCAGCGCCGGCTATTTTACGATTTTGAAAGAGAATGGTTTTAACCCAGATTTTGTTGCTGGTCACAGCTATGGTGAAGTTACCGCTTTATGGGCGGCTGGCGTGCTGTCTGATGCTGATTTTTACCGTGTGTCACTGGCGCGGGGAACGGCTGTAGCGTTTGCCGCCGCTGACCAGGGAGCAGACTCAGATGCCGGGGCAATGTTGGCGGTGTCTCTAACATCAGAGCAACGTGAAGATGTGCTCAAACTCTATCCGGGGATTACCGTCGCCAACGATAACTCTGCTTCGCAGGTGGTGCTGGCCGGAGCCACAAGATTGATCCATCAGCTGCATGATGAACTGAAGGCCAGCCAGATTCACTGCCGCATTTTACCCGTGTCGGCCGCGTTCCATACCGAATTTATCCAGTCAGCTTATGCGCCATTTCGCGAACATTTGGCACAAATCAACTTCCAGCCACCTCAGTGCTCACTGTTCTCAAGCGCGACGGCGGCACCTTACGGCAAGTCGCCTGCGGACATTGCCAGCCTGCTGGCGGAACAGTTGGTCATGCCAGTGCGTTTTCGTGAAACGATCGAAACCATCTATCAGCATGGTGGCCGCCTGTTTGTCGAAATTGGGCCAAAAGGGGTGTTGAGTAAGCTGGTCGCGGACATCCTCAATGGCAGAGAGCACAGCATCATCTCGGTCAGTTCCAGTAATAAAGGCGAGGAGAGGTTACAACTGGCGAGGGCCCAGGCCAGGTTACTGGCAGAAGGATTCAGGTTAAATGCCCTGGACCGGCATGCCCGTGTACAACCGCCATCGGAGGAAAAAAACAATCGTCTGACGTTCAAGCTCAGTGGCGGTTTTTTCATGTCAGATAAGAATCAGGAACGGCGTGAACGTGCGATGCGTGACGGCGACACCGCTGTGGTGGAACGGTTCATCACCAACCGTGCACCTGAGGCAGCATCAGTGATCTCCAGGCCGGCGTCGGTGGTAAAGACGGGATCGCTAAAGGGTCCTGCTCCATTTATTCAACAAAGCACGCCGGTTGCAATTCAGAAGCGAGACAACACTATGGGACAGAATAATCAATTGAATGAGAACGTGGGTAAGAGCAATTTGGATGAGCTGTTGCAGGCGCAACGGGTCATGAGCCAGCTGCATGAACAGTTTCAAACCAATCAGAAAGAGTATATCCAACTGTTGGAGCTGTTGTTGAACAAGCAATACACCCTGTTGGAGAAGTTCCAGGATCACCAGAACCTGCCGGCCATGTTGTCTAGCCTGGGGCAAAGTGTGCAGTTGTTGGATAAAAACCTGGAGCTGTATCACGCCAACCATGAGCGATATTTTGCCACCCAGCAGAGCTTATTCCAGTCGGGGCAGGCTATGCAGCCGGCAGTTGCCGTTGTAGCGCCTAAGGCTGCTCCTGTCATCGCGCAGGTCCCAACTATGGGAGAAATTGCCGCGCCGCGCCTGACCATGCCAGCCACTACTTCTGAGCCGATAGTGAGTCAGCCGGTTGCGCCGACTAAATCCAGCGTGAGCGACCCGGAACTGGAAAAACAAATCAAACATTTTGAGCAAATTACCGAGGCGAAAATCATTGGCAAATTGGTTGCCATCGTCAGCGACAGAACCGGTTACCCGCAGGATATGATTGATGCGGAAATGGATCTTGAGGCCGATCTCGGCATTGATTCTATCAAACGTCTGGAAATTTTCGGCGTGATGTTTGATGCCTTTTCCGCAGACACCGGCATCTATCACGATGCGTTGAAGAACAAGTATCTGGAAACTTTCGATATCGAAGTACTGAGCAATATCAGTAAGATCTCCGTGTTTTTTAAACAAATGAACGATGAGATTATCGCCGATATCCGTCGTAAAAATTCGGGCTATGCGCCAAAGGATTCCTTTATTGAAGACAATCCCAGTGAACAGGATAGCGGCCAAGTCCTGCACAACCTAAGAGCGTCAGAAGATGTGAAGGCAGAAACACCGCAGCGTACGCTGGGCTTTGTTACCTCAACCGCCTCTGTGTCAAAGGCCGCCAGCGCAAAAAAGTCTTTGGCTGAATCGCAACTGAGTGTTACACCTGCGGTTCAGCCTATTCCTGCCGAAGAGGTTGTGCCAGTTGAACCTCGGGTTGCTCGTTATACGGTAATGTTACGATCGTTACCGACTCCAGACTGTTACCCGCTGACGTTTGCGTTGTCGCGCCTTTGGTTGGTGGTGGATGAGGGTAAAACAGTCGTCGATGAGGTGGTTAAACAGCTGAAACAGCGGGGCCAGCGGGTGGCGGTACTGACTCTGAATGCGGGAATGGCAAAAAATGAAAAGTATGTCAAAACCGCCGGTCACTACGTACTGAACTGCGCTGATGAAGCCACATTGGATGCAGCAATCAGTGAAATTGAACAGGAGCAGGGGCCGATCGATGGCGTGATCTACCTTCAAACGCCACGGCAGAGTGTGAAAACGCTGGCTAAGGTGTTCAGCGCGCAGGGTTATCTCTCGATTGAAACCACGTTCCTGCTGGCCAAGCGTTTGCAGGGCAGTCTGAACCGAGATGAAAACCTTGCGGGCTACTTCTTTATCGTAGGCCGTGGGGACGGCGCGCTGTCCACATCGAACGACAACGGGCTGGCTGAGGTCGTCGCAAGTGGGGTCAGCGGGTTGACCAAGTCATTGAATATTGAGTGGAAAAACGTATTCTGCCGTACTCTCGACATCGACGCCCAAGTGAAACCGCGTGATGTTGCCCTGATCCTGATCGAAGAGTTGCAGGATAGCTGTACCGATCTGACCGAAGTTGGCCGTGGTGTGAATGGCGAGCGCATGACGCTGGCGCTTGCAGTGAAGGAACCTGTTGATGCACCGCTCCAGGTCAGTCGTGAGGACGTTTTTGTGGTGACCGGCGGGGGACGTGGCATCACGGCCCAATGTATCATCGAGATGGCGAAACTCAGCCAGGCACGCTTTGTCCTGCTGGGAAGAACCGAGTTGGACGCGCCTTTGCCGACATGGGCACAGGGTACCACCACGCTCAATGAGCGCAAGGCTGCGGCGATCGCCTATCTGCAATCCCAACAGGTCCAGCCAACGCCGGTGAAAATTGATGCCATGTTGAGTGGGATGTTATATGCCGATGAGATTAACCAAACCTTGCAAGAGATCAGGCAGGTTGGGGGAGATGCCTGTTACCTGCACTGCGATATTACCGATGTACAGCAGGTTGCGGCGGCGGTTGCCGCAGCACAGCAGGCATTTGGACCAGTGACGGGTATCATTCACGGTGCTGGCAACCTGGCGGACAAGCGTATTGAGAAGAAAACGCTGGATGATTTACGCTCAGTGTTTGACGTTAAGGTCAAAGGGTTGGAAAACCTGTGCCAGGTCGTGGATATTGCTAGTTTGCGCCATGTAATGCTGTTCTCATCCGTTGTCGGTTATTTCGGCAATGCCGGGCAAGCCGATTATGCGATGGCCAATGAAACCCTGAGTAAATTTGCTTACCTACCACTGAAAGGTGACAGTCGTCTGGTCGTCCGTGCCATCAACTGGGGGCCGTGGGACGGAGGCATGGTCAACGACACATTAAAACGTACCTATAGTGCCCGCAACATGGTGATCATTCCTGGCAATGTGGGAACACGCTATTTCGTACAGGAATTTACTGATACTGAATCTAAGCAGGTAATTGTTGGTGGTGAAAACTACAAGGCCACACGTCAGGTGAAATCGCTGCCGGATGAGGAGCAAGTTAAGCGTTTGTTGACGCTGGAAGCCAATCCGTTCCTGCACCACTATGTCATCTGCGACAACCCGGTATTGCCGGCCACTGCCGCTATTGGCTGGATGACGCGCATTTGTGAAGAGCGTTTTCCGGGCTACCAGCTTCAGGACGTGGTGGATTTCAGCGTATTGCAGGGGATTGTGTTTGATGGTACCCAGCCTGGCGACTACACCGCGGTGTTGACGCCCAACTGCGGCTATGTGCGAGGGGATGAGCGGCTGGCGGTAGATATTTCTATCACCAGTCAGCAGGGAAAAAGCACGGTTGAACACTATCAGTCCACGCTATTCCTCACCACTCAACGCCGGGCAGCGGCCTGCGAAGAACTGCATACCGATTTGCACACTCAGATTGCCCTGGCTCATCCTTTGTATGGCGATATGCGTCAGGGCAGAATGTTGTTCCACGGCAACATATTTCAGGGAATACGCAAGGTTATCCATATTGATGATCAATACCTGATATTGAAATGCCGACTGGATGACGTAGCGCCTGAATTACAGGGACAGTTCCCGGTCAATTCTTTCAACCTGTTTATTTATGATGTCGCTTTGCAACTGCCCTTATTCTGGCTGATGCAGCGCTTGGATAAAGCAGGCCTGCCATGCGCAATTGGGAAAATTGAACAATATGCTACCTTGGCATTTGGTGAAGAATTCTATGCTGCTATGCGAATTAATACCAAAACCGCCTTGGCGCTGGTTGTTGATATTACCTTGCATGACTTAATGGGGAATATTTACGGTCGTTTGCATAATGTCAAATTTACCGTCTCGGCTGCGTTGAGGGAATTATTCACCCAAGCCGACTCGAAACAGGTGGAAAAAAACACAAGGTAATCTTTCCGGATAAAACAAAATCAGTTTGATATGTACCTGGGGGCAGTCGTAGCGCTCAGGAGAATCTTGTCATGCTTAGGAGTTACTCTGTCATGGAAAATATTGCGATTGTGGGGCTGGGCTGTCTGTTTCCTGAGGCAGATACCATTGAAAAGTACTGGGCAAACCTTTGCCTGAAAAATGATAGTACAACCCCGTTATCTGCTAAGGAAGTCGGTGTTGATCCTGCATTTTATTATCATCCGGTTTCAGGCACAGTTGATAAAATAAGCTATAACCGAAATGGACATGTTCGCGATTTTCACTTTGACGCGAAAGGTTATGCACTGCCTGAGAATGAAATACTGACTTTGGATAATTTGTTTAAATGGACGATTTATACGGCGGCAGAGGCGCTGAATGATAGTGGATACCGTGATAAACAGGCCGTGTTAAAAAAGACGGGGTTGTTAATTGGTAATATAGGTATGCCGACGCATAGTGGCAAGCGTTTGATGAGCCCGTTTTACCATCGTTTATTAACGCCATATATCCAGCAATTAATTGGACGACCAGATTTCAGCTTCGATCGATTCTGGCCGGAAGAGGTGCATTCAGATCTTAACCTGATAACGGGTGGGCATAATGCCACCATCGCTGCCCAGGCATTGGGCTTGCAGGGGCCGAGTTATGCCCTGGATGCCGCTTGTTCATCGGCGCTTTACGCAATAAAAATGGCTGCAGATTACCTTGCTTGCGGCAAGGCAGAGATGATGCTGGTCGGCGCTGTTTGCCATGCCGATCATATCTACATTAACCAAGGGTTTAATATCCTGCGGGCCTTCCCGGATGGTGGTGCCTCGGTGCCCTTTGAACGCACCTCCGAAGGGTTGAAAGCGGGTGAGGGAGTTGGCATTGTGGCGATCAAACGTTATGCCGATGCCATTCGTGATAATGACAAAATTTATGGCGTAATTGAATCGATCGGTTTATCCAACGACGCTGGGGTTAAGCACATTCTGGTGCCAGACGTCAACGGACAGCGCTTGGCGCTGGAGCGCGCCTACCGCAACAGTAGCCCCGAGATAGACTATCTCGAATGCCATGCCACCGGTACCCCGGTGGGTGATCAAATCGAATTGGCGACGGTTGAAGCTTTCTTTGATTGTGCGAAAAAGAGGCCACTACTGGGGGCTAACAAGGCCAACAATGGTCACATGCTGACGGCGTCTGGTATGGGCAGCTTGTTGAAGGTGATCCTGTCCATGCAGCACGATCTGATTCCTGCGACCCTTGGTGTGCAGCAACTGGTGACCACGCCGGCTGGTCAGCTTGGTCTGGAACACGTGGTTCGTAGTACCCAGCCGTGGCCTGCCAATGGCGGGCCAAAGCGTGCCGGAATTAATGCGTTCGGTTTCGGCGGTGTCAATGCCCATATGGTAATCAGTGAGGATCATCCACAGTTGCGTGCCACGCAAAGCGAATCCTGGAGCCCACTGGTGATCGCGCCTCTGGCGCTGGTGGGTATTGGCGTACACTTGGCGCAGACGGAGGATACCGATACCCTGGACCAGGCGGTGCAACAAGGAATACAGCATTTATATACGCTGCCGCCAACGCGCTGGATGGGCATTGAACAACGTGCTGATGTGTTGGCGATGCGTGGGGTAGAGCAACCGCCGCCAGGTTCCTACATTGAGAAATTTGAGTTCGACTGCAAACGTTTCAAACTGCCACCGAACGTAGTCGGCCCGTATCTGCTTTCCCATCTATTTTTATTGCCGGTGGCCGAGCGTGCCTTCATCGACGCAGGTTATGCGTTGGACGGCAGTAAACGCAACATTGCCGTGATTGTAGCCGGAGGGGTGGACTATGGCTGCTTACGTAACCAGGCACGCAATGAAATCAGCTGGCAATTGGCGCAGAGTCTGTGCAGTCACGGCATCGAACTGCCTGACACCGATGTGCAGGCGTTACAAACCATCCTGAAGGATAGCTTGTGCCCGACCCCGTACCCGGAGGGCATTACCGGTGGGATTGGTAACGTGGTGGCGAGTCGGCTTGCCGCTCACTTGCACCTGAATGGCCCGGTATTCTCGTTGTACAGTGAAGAGAGTGCACCGTTCAAAGCCTTTGAACTGGCACAGTTCATGCTCGCCCGCCAACAGGTTGATGCCGTGATTGTTGCCAGTTGTAGTTTTGCCGGCGGGGTAGAAAACGTCTTGTGGGACCATCAGTCGTGTCAGGCGAATCAGGCGGTGGGTGATGGTGGTGGTGTCGTGGTGCTGCGGCGCGAACAGGATGCTCTGCGCGAGACCATTCCCATTTATGCGGTGGTTGAAGGCTTGGCGATCGGCCATGCGGCGGATCGCCAACTGGCGTTCAGCGCCGATGAAGAGGAGATGGTTACGGCGATGACGCAGGGGCTGGCGGCAGCGGGTTGCACTGAGGAACAGATAGACTACCTTGAGATTTACGCTGGTGGGCGGCCTGATGAGATTGCCACCGAGCTGGCCGCATTGGGCCGGGTGTATGCTTCGCCACAGCGCCAGGCACCGCTGACCCTTGGTACATTGAAGGCGCACTATGGTCATCTGTCGGCAGCCAATGGCTTGCTGGGAATTATCAAAGCGGCGTTGCAACTTACCCAGCGCTATCTGCCGGCGTTGCCCGATTATGCACAATCCACTCAGTTGACCTACAGCGCCGGAAATAATTTTTCCCTGCCGAGACAAACGCAGTTCTGGCCGCAACCGGCACAGGGGCTGCGGCGTGCGGCAATCAACCATATCGGTATCGACCGCGCCTACAGTCATATGATCCTGCGCGAATCGCAGGATGGGCCGCGTGCCCGGCCTGCAAAAGCCACGGTACCGGCTGCGGGGGAGTTTAAGGTCACGGTCTATACCGCCAGGGAGAAAATGCTGGCCGATTTCATCATCAACGAGGCTAATCTGGCATATTTCTCGGGGGCGGTGAACATCGCGACCAACCTTGATACCCAGGTGACTCCTGCGGCTACTGCGCTCAAGTACCTGGTGCGCAATGCACAAACTCAACTACAGTATCTGCGCCTTGAGCAGTCCTATTATCAGTTGCTCAATCACATCCTCAGTGAGCATTCCTCAGCAGCTGCTAGTGCGCCGCTGTTCGATGAAAGCCAGATTATTGAGCTGACTGACGGTTTGGTTGCGAATGTGCTGGGGGCAGAGTATACCAAGGTGGACTGTTATCCGGTACGCACTCGCATGCCGTCCCCGCCGTACCTGTTTGTCTCGCGTATTACCGCGCTGTCAGCGGTAAAGGATCGGCTTGAGCCTTGCTACATTGAGTGGGAGTACGACATTCCTGTTGATGCCTGGTATGTGGTGGATGGCAAGGCTCCGGTTTTTATCGTCCTGGAATCCTCCCACGCGCTGATAGTAGCCTTCACTGTCATCGGCTGCGACCACCTGTTCAAAGGGCTATTGGGCTACCGCGCGGTAGACAGTCAGACCACGGTGTACAGCGAGATGCCAAAGGCGGGTGAGGTGCTGCGTGGCCGGGTCGATATCAACTCCTGCGTGCGCGCTGGAGGGATGGTCTTGATTGCCTATGAATACTACTGCTACGTCGGTGAGCGACTGGTGTTAAAACAGACAGGTAATTCCGGCTTCTTCACCATGCGCGAGATCGCCAAAGTCAGGCAGATAGATACCGCGCCGTATTTTGCCGCCGCAAAACTGGCCCAACCCTTCACTCCGCCACTGCGCTGCCTGCGTCAACGCTTTGACGAACAGCATATCAGTGCCCTGATGCAAGGGGACATCGCCGCCTGTTTTGGTCCGCAGTATGCCCATGAAGGTGCCGTCAAATTTTCTGCTCCACATTCACGCATGCTTAGTCGGGTGCTGAATGTTGATTTGTCCGGCGGTGCTTTTGGCTTGGGGGAGGTGATCGGTGAGGTGGATATTGATCCCGAACACTGGGTATTCAAAGTGCATTTCAAAAACGATCCGGTCATGCCGGGAACGTTATTGGTTGAGGGCTGCGAACAGTTGGTAAAGTTCTACCTGTATTATCTTGGGCTGAACTCGCAAAGCGATTTGGTCTCCCACACGCTGTACAACCTTCAGTGCAGCGCCAAATTCCGCAGTGAAGTGAAGTGCGAACGTGACGTGTTGCGTTATCGCCTGACCTGTAAATCGATCGATGCTCAGTACCAGGATGATAGCACTACTTTGACGGCTATCTCGCTGATCTTCATCGCTGAAATCATCTATCGCGGCAACGTCATTGGTCTGTGTGATAACCTGGGTACAGGCTTTACCCGGCGCCTGCCTCTGCCTTCTACTGCCTCTGCGGCGCTGTTGACACAGGGAGCATGAAAATGAGTCATCGTTTATCTGTTAATCAATCCGGTAGCCGACACCCAGCATCTGCGCTGCCGCTGACGGCGGGTTCTGCCAGTTTGTATGATCTTGATCACGCCCTGCAAGTGGTGCAATGGGGTGACAGGGTGGCGCTGTTACCGGCCAATGAACCACTTCCTTCCGGGCAGGCGGTCGTGCTCGGCATGTTACCGGCGGTAACGGCAGCCGATCTGGGGGATAACAGTTTCCTCCGGGATTATGGCGTACGCCTGGCTTATTACGCCGGGGCGATGGCAAATGGTATTCATTCAGAAGAGATGGTGATCGCCCTGGGTCAGCAAGGTATCCTCGGCATTTTAGGTGCTGGCGGGTTGAGCATTCCGCGTATTGCCGAGGCGATTACCACGCTGCGCGAGCACCTGCCCAACGGGCCATTTGGTGTCAACCTACTGCACAACCCCGGCAACCCGGAGTGGGAAATGGCCTGTGTGCGGTTGTGCATGGAGCACCAGGTCAGGGTGGTTGAGGCCTCGGCCTACATCAGACTGAGCATGGCATTGGTGTACTACCGTACCTGTGGGCTGAAGCGGCAACAAGATGGCGGCATCCTGTGCCAAAACCGCATCATTGCTAAGGTATCACGCCGTGAGGTTGCCGAGTGTTTTTTGCGTCCGGCACCGGAAAATATCCTGGAAAAATTGCTGGCTGAGGGGATGATTACCGCAGAGCAGGCAGCGTTAGCGCGTCAGGTGCCGATGGCGGATGACATTACCGTGGAAGGAGACTCCGGTGGTCATACTGATCAAGGGGTGTTGTCCTGCATCTTCCGCTCCGTGGTGCAGCTACGCGACGATATTGAGCATGAGTCCGGCCACCGTTTCCGAGTGCGGATTGGCGCGGCAGGCGGCTTGGGAACCCCTCACGCCATTCTGTCTGCTTTTGCCCTCGGCGCGGCGTATGTGGTGACTGGTTCAATAAACCAGGCTTGCGTGGAGTCCGGCACTTCTGAGGCGGTAAAACAGATGTTGGGCAAGGCGCAGATAGGTGACGTGGCGATGGCACCATCGGCAGATATGTTTGAGTTGGGCGCTAAAGTACAAGTGCTGAAACTGGGCAGTATGTATGCGGTACGCGCCCAGAAACTCTACGCGCTGTATAAACAGTACGACAGCTTGGACGTGCTTCCGGCTCAGGACGTGGCCCAGTTGGAAAAGCAGATCTTCCATAAGCCGCTGGCTGAAATCTGGCAGGAGACGGTGGCTTATTTCCAGCGTTGCAACCTGTCTGCGGTGATTGAAAAGGCGGAACAGCAGCCAAAGAAAAAAATGGCGCTGCTGTTCCAGTGGTATCTCGGCCAGTCATCACGTTGGGCGATAAGCGGTGAAGCGACGCGCCATATGGATTATCAAATCTGGTGCGGTTCGGCGATGGGGGCGATGAACGAGTGGCTACAGGGCACGCTACTGGAAGATGTGGCGCAGCGCAAGGTGGCGGAACTTGCCCATCTGCTGATGAGTGGTGCCGCCTACCTGACTCGCATTGCACTGCTTGAGCTTATGCATGTCACGCTTCCTGAACCGGTTAAGCGGTATGCGCCATTTAACTTATTCAAAGGTGTGAATCATGCTAACGGCAATTCGACACCACAAACACAGTCGGAAAGTAAGCAATCTATAGACGCAGTAACAAAACTGTCATTGAAAAGTTCAACGGAGTTTTATAAAAAGTGTTGGGATCTGCTGCCTGGTGGCACTCATTACAACTTCGGCGATCTTGAACGGTCTCTGGTGATCCCGTTCAACCGTGGGCGCAACTCGCGCGTCTGGGACCTGGATGGTAATGAACACCTCGATCTATTCTGTAAGTTCGGCGCACTGTTTGTTGGTCATCACAATGAAGCCTACAACGAGTCGCTAATTCAGTACATGGGCAAGATCACGTCGGTGGATACCTGCGATCTGGAAGTGGAAGTGTGTGAAACCATGGTGAAGTACATCCCCTGTGCCGAGATGGTCCGCTTCTGCCTGAGTGGTACCGAGGCAGTACAGAACGCGTTACGTTTGGCACGCGGCTTTACCGGTAAAAATTGCTTTATTCGTTTCCACGGCCATTACCATGGCAATGCCGATAACATGATGGGGTGGTGTAATGCGCAGGATCTTCGCTATCCGGCGCCGGAGCAGTTTCAGGGCGATTTGCCCGATACCTGGGGACAAGAGAGCGGTTCGATTGCAGGTCAGTCTTTTATGCTGCCGTGGAATGACATTGACGTGCTCGCGACGACTATTGAGCGCTATCACGACGAAATTGCAGCTGTGCTGATGGAGCCCATCTGTATCAATGGTGGCGGTATTTTCCCGCGTGAAGGCTATCTGGAGAAGGCCAAGGCGCTGTGTGAAAAATACAATATTGTGCTGATTTTCGATGAAGTTATCACTGGTGTGCGCCTGGGCCTCGGCGGTGCGCAGCAACTGTTGGGCGTCACCCCGCACTTGGCGACCTTTGGCAAGGCGTTGGGTGGTGGTGCAATGCCGATTTCCGCCATTGCTGGCCGCCGCGACATCATGAACTTGTATACCTGTGGCAAAGTAATTCATACCGGTACTTTCAACGGTTACCCGCTGGGGCTGGCGGCTATCAAGGCAACCTTTTCACTGATTGAGCGTGATCTGGGTTGTTACGACCGCATGGCCGGCATTACTCGTCAACTTGCCAATGTCTTCGTCAAGGCGGCTGAAGCGGTTGATCTACCTCTGGTGATTCAGGGCATGCCAACCGCGCTGGTGTACCACTCCCAGCAGGAGCCGGTCGAGCAATCCCTGGGTTACAGAGATAAGGTAAAGTTCTGCGGCGGTATTATTCGCGAGACGGCTAAACACTACGGCATCCAGTTCTCTCCGTTGTCGCGTATCTATTCCAACTTGCTGATGTCACAGGATGATGTGCGCTTCTTCGAAGAACGCATCTTCGATGCCATGGTTAACGCCCGCAAGATTATCGACACTACTTTCAAAGAAGGGATTGATACATGAGTCGGCAATTGCCGTCATCACTGGTGCGGCAGGCGGTTTTGGTTCGGTGGTTGTCGAGGTGCTGCTGGATATCGGCTATCTGGTGACCGCGGAGGATATGCACTAAGCTGGACGATCGTTCTGGCATATTATTTATCCAGGCAGCAGCAATTTGCCTTGCTATTAATATGCCAATCCTGCTTTATCCCAGAGGAAATCTGAGTCAATGTCGATTGTTTACTGTATGAGTTTCCCCGTTTCAGGTTTGATGAAACGGGGAGTGTACTTGCTCTGATAATTTTGATTTTTTTATTTCCCTCCGGCCAGGTCAATAAAATTCCCGGTGACGTATGAAGCTTCATCTGACAACAACCAGGCTATAGCCTGGGCGACTTCCTCCGGTTGTCCGCCACGTTTCATCGGCAGGGAATTTTTTACCCGTTCAACCCGGTTTGGCTCGCCGCCATTGGTGTGCATATCAATATAAATAAATCCGGGGCGAACGGCATTTACCCGAATTTCCTGATCTGCGACTTCCAGAGACAGACCGATAGTTAAAGTATCAATTGCGCCTTTCGATGCCGCGTAATCAATATATTCATGCGGTGCTCCCAGCCGGGATGCTGCTATAATAGTTTTCCATATATTAGAATTAAAGTCACTATAATGTAATTATTTTAATTTTTTCTCTAACTGTTTGTAATTAAATATAAAATAATTGATATGTTCTATTATTCCTATTGTGAATAGGGTTGAGGATATTTTTATAGTTAATTGCTGTTTCGCAAGATAAATAATTGCCTTGGATGAAAATAACATTTTCTAATATTATTGTAATACTGTGTTTATGTTTCTGATTATATTAAGTTAAACTTTTTTATATGTGATTTTTATTCTGAAAATTCAGCTAATATATAGTGTTTTATTATTGAATGGCGCTTTTGAAATGTAATATATAATTAATGACCTTCAAAAGCGTTTTTTATTTGAAAATTTTATGAATTCAAGGTTGATTTATTTATCCTTTTCAAGGTGTTTATTCATATAACTTTGCATTATTTTTGATGACTGATTCAGATGTTCTAATATGGCGCTAATAGTTTCCCATAACTTTGGATCAGTTGCATCATAATGACGGCTGCTAAAACATCCTTTTATATTTTTAGCGTCACGGATAAGATGATTAATATTGTCTAATAATATTAGCGGTGCAATATTAAGAAAGTTTCCTTGCAACTCATTGAATATTTTGTGAAATGATTCAAAATCATTATTATCAATAGCATTTTTCAGCTTATCTATGTACTGCAATTTTTCTCTCATTTCCATTATATTTCACCTCTTTATTTACTGTCATATTAAAAATTACTATGATTAGTCATCTTTATCCAAATATTCTTGTGCTAATTTGGATACATGATTTAGAAAATCTAATGCAGTGGTCTCCCATAATTCAGGAACAAATTCATTATAATTTAAACTATCAAAATCTTTTTCTACGTCATCAGAATTACTGATAAAAATTCTAATCTCTCTTATTAAGCTTATTATGGTTATTGGATATTGACAATTTAGATAGTCATCAATTATTTCATCTATTGTTTCGCCAAATAATTGATAATCTTGATGAAAATAAGTGAGTATTAAATCATCTATATATTTCCTTTCTATTTCTTTTTCCATTTCATTGAACCTCTTTGTTTATTGTTGCATTAAGAATACTATGATTAGTTATCGTTATCTAAATAATCTCGTACTCTTTTTGATACATGATTTAGAAAGTCTAAAGCAGTAGTTTCCCATAAATCAGGGTTAAAATCATAACGATATAGTTCTTTGAATTCTTTTTCTAAATCTTTAGAATTATGGATAAAAGACTTGATCTCCTCTAATAATTCTCTTTTCATCCCTTTAGTTGTTGTTTCAAGATAGTCATTTATCGTATCGTCAATCTCTGGACCAGATATTATTTCGCAATCTTGATTAAAATAAGCGCCTATTAAACGATTGAGTTCCATTTTGTCTCCATTGAATTCTAAATAATCTTGTACTCTTTCCGATACATGATTTAGAAAGTTTAAAGCAGCAGTTTTCCATAAGTCAGAATTAAAACTATGGCGATACAGTTCTTTGAATTCTTTTTCTACATCCTCGGAATTACGGATAAAGTAATCAATATCTTTTATTAGTTTTTTCATAAGAAGGGGAGGTTCGCTATTTATATACTCAGTTATTACCTCATCTATTGTTGCTTCACCAAACCTATTACAATTTTGGTTAAAATAAGCACCTATAAAGTTATCTAAGTATTGTGTTTTAGTTTCTCTTTTCATTGAATTAAACCTCTTTATTTTCTGTTGTGTTAAGAATGTTTTAATTATTCATCTTTTTCAGGGTGTTCATTTAAAAATTCTTGCGCTCTTTTAGAGACGTAATTTAGAAAATGAAGCGCAGTGGTGTCCCACAGTTCAGGGCAAAAATCAGAGTCGTGATAGAGAGAATCAAACCCTTTCTCTACGTCTTTATATGTGTCAATAAGGTCATCGATTTCTTCTATTAGCCCTTTTATCATTCCCTGAGTCGCGACATTAAGAAAGTCATCTATAACATCATTGAGCTCTGGTCCAGATATTATCGCATAGTCTTGATTAAAATAAGCGTACATTAAAATATCTAGGAAAGGATACTGTTCGTTCATCAAATTAAACCTCCTTTTCTATTGTTGCATTCAAGAATACTTTAATATTTATCTAAACAATCTTGTGTCTTTTTCAATACGTATTTAAAAAATTCAAATGCTGTGGTATTCCATAATTTAGGGCAAAAACTAGAGCTATAATAGAGTACTTGAAAGTCTTTCTCTATATCTTCTGAATTCTGGATAAAGGATTCTATCTCCTTCATTAACTCTCTTTTCATTGCTTCACTTGCAGTATCAAGATAGTCATTTATGACGTCATCAAGTTCTGGACCAGATATTATATCGTAATCTTGATTGAAATAAGCAAACATTAAACGATTTAGTTCCATCTTCTTCTCCATAAATTTTAATTAAAAAAATCCGAGTCGAATTCACTATAATAGAGAACGTCAAAGTCTTTCTCTATATCCTTCGAGGTGTTAATAAAATAGTCAATCTCTTTTATTAATATTTTTAATAATTTCCTGAGTTGTAATATTAAGAAGGCAGTCTATGACTTCATCCATAGTTTCTCCATACAATAAGTCATAATCTTGACAAAAATAAACATCTACTAAGATGTCTAGAAATGGATATTGTCCATTTATAAGCTAAACTTCCTTTTCAGTATGCTTGTTTAGATAATCTCGAGCTCTTTTGGATACATAGTTTAAAAAACCAAGCGCTGTAGCAGTATCCCAAAAGTCTGGGTCGAAGTCACTATAATAAAGAGCGTCAAAATCTTTCTCTATATCTTCTGAAATGTTAATAAAAGAGTCAATCTCTTCTATTAATTTCTTAATCATTTCATGAGTTGCAACATTAAGAAAGCAATCTATGACTTCATCCATAGTTTCTCCATACAATAAGTCATAATCTTGACAAAAATAAGCACCTACTAAGATGTCTAGAAATGGATATTGTCCGTTCATTTTAATTAAACCTTTTATATGTTGGAATGTATAATCTTAGTCTTTTAAAGTTTTTATTTGTAAATCCTAATATACTGGAAATGCTGTTAATATATAATATAGTTTACCATTGAATTCGGAATGAGTTAGAACTACTCTAACTTTATACAGTTTCTGTATATTTTGAGATCCATTAATAATACCAAAACCAACAGGTGTGCTTGAAACATATTCAATCTCTTCTTTTACTCCTTTTGGAGTATGTTTTAGCAGAGTGGTTATTTTTATCTGATTATTCTTTAAGGCTTTTGAAATTACTTTCTCTGCCACATTTTGGTTATAAAATGTGCTTGCTTCTCTTAATCTTCCTTTACTGTTTAGTATCCTATCCCTCAACTCCTGCTCCGATAACCCAACATGTTTAGCCAAAGTATGACCACCCGGTTTTAACCCTGTCTCTGACTCATGTTCAATTAATTTAATTCTGCCTACTCGTACCGAGGCAACCCTAACAGCTCCCACTATTGAAGCAAATGATAACGGTACAGCAATATCAACGGTAAGACCTATTTCAGACGCGGTATAGTCATCAGCACCAAATTCTTTCGCTAAATCTACCGCCGCACGATAAGTTTCCGTCATTGTTTCTCTGCCGGTTATCATTTGACTGGCAGAAGCATTCATGACGTCAAGACTATGTGCCCCGACAATAACACAGGCCGCTTTAGTTAGCGTTGTCGGGTCGGGTGCAAGGCAGAGACCACCTGCACCAATAAGTTCAACCACCCCGGCGGCTAAACCAGCCCCACCTAATATTCGGTTACTCCAGGTTTCCTCTTCAGTAACGGTATTATCCGACAGAATCGCTGCCAACTGAACCGGCGATAAAACAATGCGTAACCCATTTTCAGATTCTGAATCAACAGCATCATCAGTCAAATAATTGGCGTTATTCATGGTTAATAGATCCTGTCATCCCAGAAGCTGTAAGAACCCGTTGAACAAGCAAGATTGTTCCAGGTGATATTCTTGTAAGTAAAACAGATAACTTCTTGTGGTGTGCCTGAATTATTGTCTTTGGAGTGCGGGTAATTGGTTTTTATGCTGGATATAAAAGCATAGCCTAGCCTGATAGAATAGTATTTTTCTAACCCTCCGGTTGGTGACGTTCGGTACAATTCAAATAAACATTCCAGTTCTTCATTTTCAGAAAAACATTGCGCCAGTAAAGGAGAAGATTTATCGATAGGCTTTATTATCATGACCGGGTGATGAGAAGCATGTTGCTCTCGGGTCATTAAATGTTGAAGAGTGTAAATGAAAATTTCATTTTCATGACCATGCTGGTAATGATTGCCGATAGAATTTAAGGAGCCGCAGCCAGCGGAGATTAAACCCTGTTTTTTACCTTTCAGTGTTAAGTAAATTATATTCGCCATATTGGTTGCTCCTTATACTGTTTATTCGATTCTCCTGTAGGGTGTGTGGAAAAATCAACCAAAAATTTGTAAATTTGAAATAATTTACATTAATAAGGCGGATACAAAAGGAATATGGCGAAGAAATAGGGTCAATATTATCAATGCCATCAGGTTATTTATCTTTTTATATCATATGGTTAGTGATAATGAGATGGTTATTTTTTCATGAAGAGAGGTTTATAAAGATATTTTTAATTCTGTGATTTGCATATCAGGAAATACGTGGTTTTTAAATGCCACGATTGTCATAAAATCAAAGTATAAAATGGAGTTTAAGACCGACAGGATATTCAGGTAGCATCTGATAGTTGCTACCTAACTGTTCGAAATTATTTTAAATACATACCATGAGTCTGATAAAAAACCGCCATATCCAATATCCCAGTAACGTAAATGTAATGACATTAAGGGAACGTGATTTGAATCTTTTCTTTGCAGTTGCATAAATTAATGGCGATATAATCAGTAAGCATGTTGGTGCAAATAGATCACGGTTATCATCTATAAGCGCGCTATAAATAGCACAGATGTTATTTAAATCCTTACCAACTACGTAGTGTTCTTCTTCTAAATAAGACATCAAAAATATAAATAACGCGCAAAAAATGGCATAACTGATATTTAAAACCAAAGCGATAGCTAATCTGCTCATTCTGAAATTCTCATTATTAAATGCATTGTCTTTTCTCTATTTCCACAAATAGTAAAATAGCGGTTTTTCCTTAGTATCGGCACTCCGGTCGCCATTAACTTATCCTTAATAGTTCCAGTAAGTCGTATAACTCCAGTATATTCATAATTTTAATTCTGGGAAGAGATTTTGTAACAAAAATGATTAAACTTGGGGTGAGTTGATAGCAGAAAATATAAAGATTTGAAAAAAAGATAGCGAAGTAATCATCACCTCATTTGTAGTTTAAAGTAAAGATTTTCGTTCGATATTAAAACTTTCAAGTTTCATATTTTCCTTACGGTTAGAATAAAAAGTGCCTATCTTGCTATAAATAGTATTGGTGTTTATATTTCGCGAGTATTTTTTTCTCGCCAAAGGCTGGGAGAACAGCCAACTAATCGATTAAAAAAACGGGCAAAATAGGCGGGATCCTTGAATCCAAGTTGATAAGCAACTTCAAATACAGCGCAATCACTGAAGAGTAATAACCGTTTGGCTTCACGTAGTTGACGGTCGAAAATTAATCGTTTAGGTGGGCGATTGGCAAACCGACGGCACATATCCTTTAACCGTGATTCGGTAATGCCTAGTTTATGGGCATATTCCGGTACGGAAAGATGATGACGATAATAGTTGTCTATTAATTGGTTAAATCGCTGAAATAATCTAATTTCTCCCCGCACCCCATTGACGGGGTGGTCATCAAGGGGAATATTGCGCAATAGCAAGGTGAATAGCGCTTGCGCTAAAAATGTCAGTGATTGCGTCCGCCCGATAAAGTTATTGGATGATTCGCGGGCTATTAATGCCCAGTAATGGTTAAAAGCTTCCAGCTCTTCCGGTTTATCTGCGACAGATAAGCAAATCGCCGGAATATCCAGAATATCTTTGTTGGTAGGATAGAGTGATTCTAATAGCGGTAATATCAGATCTTGCCGCACGGTAAGTACATATCCGTCACTGTCATCCTGAGTAAAAAAAGCATGAGGAACGGAGGGCGGCGTCAGGATAAACAGCGGTGCCTGTACAGAATAGTGTTGATCATCCAACTGCAATTCAATATGGCCGGTGATCAAAAAATGAAGCTGGAAGAAACCATCATGGCGATGAGCTTGCATATCACGACCGAAAAATGCCGCCATTCGGCCAAAAGTTTGGTAATGCACATCATCTGTGCCTTGGGTCTCATCATAATCTTTGCTGATATCAATATTGGCAATGATAGGCCCGGTCATGCTGGTTTTTCCTTATATTATTGAAAATTACGTTGTTGCTCTCGGTCTGGCATGTTTCATTGGGATCGTCTGGATAATGGCTGCGCCAATGATCAGTAATCCGGCTACAAAATAGAGACCCGTATTAAAGCTCCCGGTCTGGTCTTTCAGCCAGCCGATTAATAACGGGCTGAGTGCTGAACCTATGTTACCCGTGGCGGCAATAACCGCAATGCCGATCGCTCTTGCGCGTAAGCTGATGGATTGATCCGGTGTTGTCCAAAAGACGGCCATTGCGGTAAATGAACCGGTCGAAGCCATAATAATCCCAATCAACTGAATGACACTGTGGTTGGTCAGTGACGTCAATATCCAGCCCACGGCAGCGAACAGATAGGGCAGAGCGGTATGCATTTTACGTTCCTGTAACCGGTCTGAACGGCGACTCCAGTAAACCATCCCGATAATGGTACAAAACTGAGGAATGGCGGTCAGAATACCGATCATGATGTTACTGCTGCCCTGATTGAAACTTTGTACAATCTGTGGCGTCCAGATATTAATCGCGCTCAGTGTGTTGGTCAGGCAGAAATAGGCTAGGGTGTACATCAGCACTATTGGGGTGAAAATCTCACGCCATATACTGCGTTTTTGCATGGTTTGATGAGTTGATGAGCCTGTCGGTTGAACCGGAGCAGGTTGGTCGTTATCCATCATCTCTTGTAAGCATTTTTTATCTTCATCTGTCAACCACTTGGCTCGTTTTGGTGAATCATCAAGATAGAACCAAACGATTATTCCCAGTAATACCGAAGGAAAACCTTCCAGCAGGAATAACCATTGCCAACCGTGAAGGTTCAAGAGGCCATCCATTGCCAGAATGTAACCGGAAGCCAGAGAACCAAAAGCCATGGTTACCGGCATTGCCACCATAAACAGCGCATTGGCGCGGGCGCGGTAATAAGCCGGGAACCAGTAAGTCAGATAGACCAGGATACCCGGTACGAAACCTGCTTCGGCGATACCGACCAACATACGTAAGATGTACAGACTGGTTGGTCCGGTGGCGAACATGGTGGCAGTGGAGGAGATCCCCCAAAGCACCATGATCGTGGCTATCCAGCGTCGCGCCCCGACAATACTGAGCATGATATTGCTGGGAATACCGAAGATGACATAAGTGACATAGAACAGGGTTGCTGCCAGACCGAACATTGTCGCGTTCAGCCCAAGATCTTTACCCATGGTCAGGCCGGCAAACCCGATATTGATTCGGTCCAGAAACGAGAATACAAATAAGACGAACAGGAAAATAATCAGGCGACGGAATAGCTTGTTAATGATGGATTGCTGTTGTGCCGTTAGCTGCTTATGTTTAGCCGCCGGGAGATCCGACTGTTGCGCGGCAGTGGATGAATCGCTCATTGTCATTTTCCTTATTATTTTTTTATCTGTATTACGTTGTTATGGCAAATCAAAAGGTTGTCGGGTAAATCGGTTGTTAATGTTGGTCATTGTCAGGATTAATAAACACTGGATGCAGGCGTTGCGGGAAGGTCTTTGCCCGCGCCAAACCGTGCCGCCAGCGCTTCTGCCGCGCGAGCCAGTAACGTTGTGTCGATACCGACAGCAACAAACAACGCGCCGAGTTTCAGGTAATGCTCGGCAACAGCGGGGGCTGACATCAGAATACCCGGCGCTTTACCCGCTGCTTTGATTTGAGCGATAGCCTGCTCAATCGCCGCTTTCACTTCAGGGTGATGTGGATTATTGGTAAAACCCATATCGGAACTTAGATCCGCCGGGCCGATAAAAACACCATCCACACCGTCTACTTTAAGAATCTCCGGCAAGTTACGCAGTGCTTCACGGGTTTCTACCTGAACCAGAACGCATATCTCATCGTTGGCACGATGCAGGTAATCAGGAATTCGATTCCAGTGAGAAGCTCTTGCCAGAGCGCTGCCTACGCCACGAATACCCTCCGGTGGGTAACGGGTGGCACGAACCGCTTCGTAAGCCTGTTCGGCGTTTTGTATCATGGGGATGAGTAAGGTTTGGGCACCCACATCCAGCAACTGCTTGATGATCACCAGATCATTCCAGGGCGGGCGTACAACGGGATGGCTTGGATAAGGTGCAACTGCTTGCAATTGGCTCAGAATCGTCTGAACGTTGTTCGGCGCATGTTCGCCATCGATCAATAGCCAGTCGAAACCGGATCCGGCCACTAATTCTGCACTGTAGGGGCTGCAAAGCCCCAGCCATAAGCCGATTTGTGGACGGCCTGCTTTTAATGCCTGTTTAAATGTGTTGGTTAATCGATCCATATTTTTCCCCCTTAAACGAAACGGCAACTGATGGAACCGAGTGGGCCGTAATCCACATGGAAAGTATCCCCTTTACGTGCCGGAACCGGGCGGGTAAAAGAGCCACCAAGGATGATTTGCCCTGCTTCAAGTTGAACACCGTGTGGTGCCAGTTTGTTTGCTAACCACGCAACACCGTTAGCTGGATGATTAAGCACTGCTGCCGCAACGCCGGATTCTTCAATCACGCCATTGCGATAGAGCAGGGCGCTGATCCAGCGCAGATCAAGCTCGTCTGGCTTAATCGGGCGGCCGCCCATAATCACTCCGCCGTTGGCGGCATTATCAGAAATCGTATCGAACACTTTGCGTGGGAGATGGGTTTCCGGATCGGTGTTGTGACAACGGGCGTCGATCAACTCCAGCGCCGGAATGACATAATCTGTCGCATTGTAAACATCAAACAAAGTGCAGTTTGGGCCACGCAGTGGTTTTGCCAGTATGAAGGCCAGTTCGACTTCGATACGGGGCACAATAAAGCGGTCGCAGGGAATATCGCTGCCATCAGGGAAAAACATATCATCCAGCAGAGCGCCATAGTCTGGCTCGCTGATTTGTGAACTGGCTTGCATGGCTTTGGAAGTCAGGCCAATTTTGTGGCCTTTGAGTACGCGACCTTCCGCAATTTTCAAATTCACCCATTCACGCTGGATGGCATAAGCGTCGTCAATAGTGATTTCAGGGTGATCCAACGAGATCTGGCGTATTTGCTGACAACTTTTCTCTGCCTGATGCAGACGGTGTGCAACCTGTGATACGACTTCTTTCTGTAACATGTGGTTAAGCTCCTGTGTCCTCTATGCCACCAAAGCAGAGATATTTCACTTCCAGATAATCTTCGATGCCGTAACGTGAACCTTCTCGCCCCAGCCCCGATTGTTTAATGCCGCCGAATGGAGCGACTTCATTAGAAATCAAGCCCTCATTGATGCCGACCATGCCGCTTTCCAGCGCTTCAGCCACACGGTAGATCCGGCCGATATCACGGGAGTAAAAATAAGCTGCCAGGCCGAATTCAGTATCATTTGCCAGATGAATGGCTTCTGCCTCATCACGGAATTTGAAGAGAGGGGCGATAGGCCCGAATGTTTCCTCACGGGAGATAAGCATGGATTCAGTGACGTCAACCAGCACGGTAGGTTCGAAGAACAAGCCGCCCAGAGCGTGTGGTTTGCCGCCAGCCAGTATGCGTGCGCCATGAGAAACGGCATCACTAATGTGTTCTTGCACTTTATCGACGGCTGCCTGATTGATTAGCGGGCCTTGCTGTGATTTGACGTCGCTGGCTGGGCCAACCTGTAATGCACTGACTGCTTGTGCCAGACGTTCTGCGAAGGTGTCATAAATAGTTTCCTGCACTAGGATACGGTTAGCACAAACGCAGGTTTGACCGCTGTTGCGGAATTTAGCGGTAAGTGCGCCCTGTACAGCGGCATCAATATCTGCGTCATCGAAAACGATAAATGGCGCATTGCCACCCAGTTCCAGTGACAGCTTTTTCACGGTATCGGCGCTTTGGGCCATCAGTAATTTGCCGACACTGGTTGAGCCGGTAAACGAGAGTTTGCGCACAATCGGGCTTTGGGTCATAACACCACCGATGGCCTTAGCCTCTTTTCCCGTGACAACATTCAGTACGCCTGCGGGAATGCCTGCTTGTTCAGCCAGCGCGGCTAAAGCCAGAGCTGAAAGTGGCGTTTCTGCGGCGGGTTTCAGTACCAGAGTACAGCCAGCGGCCAGTGCCGGGCCAACTTTGCGGGCGATCATGGCATTAGGAAAGTTCCACGGCGTAATGGCGGCGACAACGCCGATAGGCTGTTTGATCGTGATGATCCGGCGACCGGGCAGCGGGCTTGGGATCGTTTCACCGTAGGTACGTTTACCTTCTTCCGCAAACCACTCGATGAAACTGGCACCATAAGCGATCTCTCCCATCGCTTCCGCCTGCGGTTTCCCTTGCTCCAGACTCAACAATTCTGCCAGAGACTGTTGATTCTCCATCATTAACCGAAACCAGCGTTGCAGAAGCTGGCTGCGTTGTTTGGCGGTCATGGCTCTCCAGGCAGGCAGGGCTTGTTGAGCGGCGGCAATTGCCCGTTCGGTTTCCGCTGCGCCCATATTACTGACTTGTGCAATTACCTCGCCATTTGCCGGGTTAGTCACCTTAAACGTGACTTTGTTATCGGCATCGAGCCATTGCCCGTTGATATAAGCCTGCTGACGTAATAGTTCTGTATTCACATTATTTGTCATTGTTTTTTTCTCCTAAAAACACTTGGATGGATTGCGTCTGTTGGTGAGAAGTTGCCAGTAGCTGACATAACCAACTCAACCCGGCGCAAACGGCTATCACAAGGGCCATAGCAAAAGGGGTTTCATCTTGTAATAAAGAGACGGCAACGCTGGCGAGCGCCGCCATCGCGAATTGCGAAGAGATAGCGAGTGCGCTGGCGCTGCCGGCAAGTTGACCACGATGTTGAAGTAATAAAGAGAGGCTATTAGTACCAATGGCATTAACCAGCGATATAACCAGTACAACCAAAATAACGATAACAGTCAGGTTTTGCTGATAAAAAATAACCAGCAAAATGCCAAACAGTAATTGAGCGCTGGTTTGGATCAATAACAGACGGGAAAGGCTGTAAACTTTCAATAACCAGACATTGAACAGCACCATCGCTATCATGCCCAGTGCATTACAGCCGAACAGTAATCCGTAGTAGTTGGCCGGAACCTGAAAATAATCGATATAGACGAAAGGCGAGCCACTGATAAAAGCGAACATGGCGGCACAAGTGAATGCCAATGTGCCGATAGTCGCCATGGCTTCACGGTCAACCAGTAATTTGCCGTAGTTTTTAAACGCGGAGATAAGTTTTCCACCGTCATTATTGGCAGGCAGCGTTTCTGGCAACAAAAATAATAATAATAACCCACTGATACAGCCAACCAGCGTCAGTAAAATAAATATGGCCTGCCAGTTGAAATAGGTTAACAGTAAGCCACCGAGTAAGGGGGCGATAAGTGGCGCTATCATCGTCACTAGCGTCATCAGTGACAGCACCCGGGGTAATTCCGCAGGGCGATAGATATCACGGGCGATGGCTCTGGCCATAACAACGGCTGCGCCGCTGCCAAATGCTTGTAATGCACGCAGTAAAATCAAATGTTCAACTTGCGTCACCCATGTACATGCCACACTGGCGACGACGAATAACACCATGCCACTGAGCAACAGCTTTCTGCGTCCTAAACGGTCACTCAGTGGGCCATATAACAGCATGCCAATACAAAAACCGGCGAAAAACGCGCCTAGAGTATATTGCATTTGCCCTTGTGTCGCCTGTAGTTGCCTTGCCATTTCTGGCAAGGCTGGCAGGTACATATCAATCGACAAAGGCCCGAATGCCACCAGCGCACCCAATAACGGGATAAGCCAGCGCGGGGGATGTTGATTAAAGGGCTTCGGCATCACTGTTCCTTACGAAACAAGGCGTGAACGTTGTTTTGTTTGTAGTTCAGTACCGGGTCCAATTCTTCCATCGAAAAAGAGAGGGCGAGGTAACGCTGTGCCATCAGTGAGGCAAAATGTTCTTTGATCAGGCTGAACAACATTTCGCCAACCTGTTGACGGCTTTCAAGACTGCGCCCGGCACCGATTTTCAGCGTCATATGGACGAAGGCGTAATCCTGCTCACCGTCAGCCATGTGCCAGGTATCCAGCCAGACAGCACGGCTGCGTATGCCCGCTAATGGAAAAATGCCGGTATCTGCCAGTGCTTGATTCACTTTGGCAAACAGCGCTGGCAGATGGGCTTGTTCACGGATATTTTCCGTACATTCAGCATAAAAATGTGGCATAGGTGACTCCAAATCAGGCTGTGGCTTGCTTATCGGTAATGTCATCAGGCAACGGGAATACCGCGTTGACTTGCCCGGTGCCGGAACTGGGGAACAGTTCGGTCAGGAATTCCACTTTACCGTCGTATTTATCCCAACCGAGCAGGCCCAGTAGCATCACGGTATCGTGCATATTGCCTTCGCCGTAGCAGTAATCCGCATATTCCGGCAGCATCTTGCAGAACTCTTTGAATTTGCCCTCTTTCCAAAGTTGTACCACCCGGCGATCCATCTGTTCATCAAATTCGCGGGTGTAGCTGTTCATGCCCTCTTCTGCGCGCTGATCATCAATAAAGCGGTGAGAAAGGGAGCCACTGGCCAGCACCGCAACCGTGCCGTCATATTTCTCAATTGCTTTCAGAATGGCTTCCCCAAGACGACGACTGTCTTCAAAAGCATGAACAGTACAGAACGCGGAGATAGAGATAACTTTAAAATGTCGGTCACTATTCATGTAACGCATTGGTACCAGCGTGCCGTATTCCAGTGTCAGGCTTGGGATTTCATGTGCCTGAGCGCGCACGCCCATATTGCGCGCCTGTTCCGCGATCATGTGTCCCAATTCAGGGTTGCCGTCATATTCATAACTCATATCGCGGATGAAATGTGGCAATTCATTACTGGTGTAAATACCGGAGAAATGGTCGGCACAATTAATGTGATAGGCACTGTTCACCAGCCAGTGGGTATCAAACACGATAATTGTATCGACACCCATTTCACGGCAACGACGGCTAATCTCTTTGTGCCCGTCAATGGCTCCCTGACGGCAACCATGATGTTTTCCCGGTAGTTCAGACAGATACATTGATGGCACATGTGTAATTTTGGCCGCTAACGCTAACTTACCCATAAAATCCTCATTTGATATCAGGACGGCGAACCGGAATTCGCCGTGGTTAACGCTGATGAAACCGTTATACCCCCCAACGCGGGATGGGATGATCCCCCATAGAGATACAGACGTTTTTCATCTCTGCAAACACTTCAAAACTGTATTCACCGCCTTCACGACCGGTACCGGAGGCTTTCACGCCGCCGAATGGCTGGCGCAGGTCGCGAACATTCTGGGTATTGACGAATACCATGCCTGCTTCAATATTACGGGCCAGACGCAATACTTTGTTGACATCTTGAGTCCAGATGTAAGAAGCCAGACCATATTCCACGTCATTCGCCAGACGCAGACCTTCTGCTTCATCTTTGAATGGCAACAAACACGCGACCGGGCCGAAGATCTCTTCCTGCGCAACGCGCATACGGTTATCGACATCCGCCAGCACTGTTGGGCGCAGGAAATTGCCACCTTTCAGGTGTTCCGGCAAATCAGTGGGTTTATCTGGGCCGCCGGCCAGCAGCGTTGCCCCTTCTTCAATACCCAGACGAATGTAACCGGAGACTTTTTCCCAATGCTGTTTGCTGATAAGCGCACCAACCTGCGTGCCGGGATCTTGTGGATCGCCAACCCGCAGACGATTCGCACGTTCAGCAAAACGTTGCACAAACTCAGGGTAGATGCTTTCTTGAATAAAAATGCGTGAACCGGCGGTACAACGTTCACCATTGATAGAGAAAATGGTGAACAGAGCGGCATCCAGTGCGCGTTCAATATCGGCGTCTTCGAAGATCAGAACCGGCGATTTACCCCCCAGCTCCATTGAATATTTTTTCAGACCGGCATTTTTCATGATCTGGCGGCCGGTTGCGGTACCGCCGGTAAAAGAGACTGCCCGAACATCGTGATGTTTCACTAATGCATCACCGGCAGTAGCACCGTATCCTTGCACTACGTTTAAAACACCGGCAGGGATCCCGGCTTCCAGCGCCAGCTCCCCCAGACGGTTTGCAGTTAATGGGGAAAGTTCTGACATTTTCAGCACCGCAGTGTTACCCAGTGCCAAACAGGGGGCGACTTTCCAGGTCGCGGTCATAAATGGCACATTCCACGGCGAAATCAGCGCACAAACACCGACTGGCTGCACCAGCGTATAGTTGAGCATCTTGTCGTCAACCGGATAGGTCCGGCCATTCATTTGCTGACAAATCTCAGCAAAGAAGTTGAAGTTGTGAGAAGCGCGTGGGATCAGGACATTTTGCGTTTGATGAATAGGCAAACCGGTATCTTTAGTTTCCATTGCCGCGATTTCAGGCACATTCTCATCAATCAGTTCGCCTAAACGGCGCATCAGGCGTGCACGTTCTTTCATCGGCAGATCAGCCCATTTGGGGAAGGCTGCTTTTGCTGCTGCAACCGCTTGATCAATCTCTTCTTGACCACCAGAAGCCACTTCAGCCAGCACTTCACCGCTAGCCGGGTTGGTGGTTGCAAAATATTCTTTACTGCTGACGTTTTTGCCGTTGATCCAATGATTAACCGTCGTCATGACAGGCTCTCCTCATACGCTTGCTGGCTGACAATACGGTTGATCAGACGCCCAACGCCTTCAACTTCAACAATCACTTCATCCCCCGGTACGACATCAGACAACCCTTTTGGTGTCCCAGTGGCGATCATGTCTCCCGGTTGCAGCGTCATAAAGTCGCTCAGATAGGCGATTAGGAATGGGATATCGAAGATCAGATCGGCGGTGGTGCCGCGCTGACGCAATTCACCATTGACCCAGGTGCTTAATGTCAGATTATGCGGATCTGGTACATCTTTTTTATCAATGATCCACGGGCCGATGGGGGTCAGCGTGTCGCGGCTTTTTACCCGGAGGTTAGGGCGATAATAGTTTTCCAGATAGTCACGGATCGCGTAGTCGTTACAAACCGTGTATCCGGCAACGTAATCCATCGCCTGTTCTTTGGCGACTTTATGGGCGGTTTTGCCGATGACAACCACCAGCTCAGATTCATAATGCATGTATTCCACATTATCCGGGCGAACGGAAACCTGACGATGGCCGATCAGCGTATTGGATGCTTTGATAAAAACCAGTGGTTCTTCCGGTGGCTTAAATTCAAGTTCAGTGGCGTGATCGGCGTAGTTCAGACCGAGGGCAAACAGGGTTCCGTCGGCGGGTGGCAGCCATTGGACGAATTCACTGCTGACTTTGTTGCCATCTGGCAGGCAGACATTTTCCTGATCATCAACCGTCACATTCAGATCCTGACCCTGATAACGAACTCTTGCGTGTTTCATGCTTTTTCTCCTGCTTGCACAACCTGATTCTCCAGCGATGGGAAACCTGCTGCCCGGATAACCACGTTGTCGTCTGGTTTGATGGAAACCCGTTGATGCGGAGTGCCAAGCAGGATCACATCACCTTCCTTCAAGGTGGCGAAATCACTTAATGCCGCGACTAATTCTGCGGCTGAACGCACTAGATCAGTGGTTGACCAGCGATCAACTTCCTGCCTATTGATTTCAGTAATGATGTCCAGTGCATCAACTGATTCAGGGTTGATCATTTGACCTATAGGGCAAAAACCATCACGACATTTCGCTTTAATGGCCGGGCGATAAAACGCTGTTTCAGGCAGGCTGACTTCATTAGCTAATGCATAACCTGCGATATATTCGGCTGCGTTTTCAGCGGTGACTTTACGGGCGGTTTTACCTATCACCAGCGCCAGTGTTGCGCCGCTCTGAACCTCTTCTCCCGCAGGATGGGGAATAACGTCACCGGAGGTGATAACGGTATTCCGTGGTTTGATAAACCATATCGGGGTTTTAGGCAGGGTGTTATAAGGCGCTTGCTGAAATGAGTCATGCCAGAAATCGACCTGACTCTGATGGTTGAGGGCTACGGCGAAGACAGTGCCTTTCATTAACGACTCCTCTGAGCTTAAACAGACAGCTTTAAGATGCATTTATTAATATATTAATAAACCACAAATCGACTTGTTGCAATATGTTAATGTATTTGTTAATTTTAATTGTGATCTCAGTAACAATATCTTTGCTAAATTTGTTTTTTGTTATTATTAATCAATATGTTAATATTTTTTCAAATAAAATTATCACTATTATATTAACTTTTTATTAACCTGGTTTTCGGGGTTTATTTTTGTTTACTTATTAATATTTTTATGATTTTTTCTTTGTGGTTGATGGAGTGACGTGCTAGTCTTTTTTATGGTGGTTATAGAGTGACATAGACACTCTCGACAGAGAGTAAATCAGTGATTAACTAAGATGAGAGCCTTCATTACCCATGCATGAATCTCTGACAATTGCGTTACTTCAGGCGCGGGAAACCGCGATGGGTTTTTTCCGCCCAATCCTTAAGAGTCATAATTTGACTGAACAGCAGTGGCGTATTATTCGTGTACTGTCGAATAACCGGTCAATTGATTTTTATGATTTATCTTGCCAGACCTGTATTCTTCGTCCAAGTCTGACGGGGATATTGACTCGTATGGAACGTGATGGATTGATCTTTCGTCTTAAACCGATGAATGACCAGCGCAAACTTTATGTTTCTTTAACGCAGGATGGTCAGAAACTTTATGAAAAGGCGAAAGAGCAGGTTGAACAGGGATATCGGGCCATAGAAAAAGCCTTTTCGCCGGAGAAGATGGTTCAGCTTTCAGCGTTGTTGGAGGAGTTAATTGCTGTAGGTAAGAATTCGCCGGGAAATATGGATAAAGACGTTAAATAAAAATTTTATTCAAAATAATGATGATGAATAACAGTAAAATTGCTGATCAGGGACGGTATCAGCAATTGTTATTTTTGGCTATTGAATAATTAGCGTTAATATTTCCTGTGGGTAGATAATAAATTGCCCATGGAATACTGTACCCGCCGGATAATGGGGGGTGAGAGTTTCCCGCAATGCTAATGTTATTGCATTATTTTCAAGGGATAGGGCGGTAATTTCAGCCGCTTCAAAGCCAAAGAACCGTTTTACTTGTGGATAAAGCGCTTTATATAAGCTCTCTTTTACAGAGAAGGCGAGGGTAAATGCTTGTTCAAAGGGTAAATGACAATGTTTCAGGAGTTGAATTTCTCGGTCATTCACGATCATTTTTGTGATCTCATCCATATTTTGACGATTGACGATAGCTTCGATATCGACACCAATTAATCTGTTATCAGTTTGCGGTGCAGCCAGCACAATTGCACAATGAGATGAATGAGAAACAGAACCACAAATATCCTTTGGCCAAATTGGTGCGCGATCATGACCAGAGAGCAAATTAAACTCCGGTTGCCCTAATTGTGCTAAAAGTTGTCTGGCACAATAACGTGCTGCCAGATATTCAGCTCGTCGCTTGTTGACTGCCTTAGCCAACGTCGCAGGGAAGGGGAGATTTAATTGTTCGAAGAGTTCATCGTGATAATGTGAAAGATCAAAACGGGCATGCCAAAAATTCACTTGGGGGTGTTTAACAACCGTTCCATACTCGATTTGAGTCATAAATTCACTGTTATGTTTTGGCAGTGATGCTTGATTGGTGTGTATAACTGTCTGTTCCATGTTTATTATCCAGAAGATGAAATATCCTACAGTCTATACTTAATATCATTCATATTGAATTGTAAAATATGCTGTGGCATTAGCTTTTCCACCTGTTATTTTCTCATCGGTTTGGTAATAGCGGGCAGTGAAAGGTAATGTGTAGGTGACGTTTGTTGCTGCATACCCGAAAACTAGCGGATTTTCCAGAGAAACAGGTGTTGTTCCCATATATAAGATTTGTATACCAACTCCTTTAGCTGTATTTTTACTATTGGGGTTATTTAATTGAATTATACTATCTGGGGCATAATTTATTTTTTCTCCTGAAAAAGTAATTTTGGGCTTAACACTTTCTGTACATTTAATTTCGATATTGAAACCCGCATTACCCGCAGTAGAGCCTATACCTTTAAATAAATAACTATTCACACGACCAAAATCGACCATTGGCCTTGGGGTTGTTGTCGAGCAAGTTTGAGTTTTTATCGTGTAGTTGTTCTTAGTTTTTATTCTTATTAATTCTGTACCTGCAAGTGTCTGTAACATAGCAATCTTTCTTGGCCTGAGCATTTTCCCTGATGCCAACGTTCCTTCTTGGTAAAGATAAATACTGATTTTTCCTATATCTTTTAATGTCATTCCATCTTTATATTTATAAATGTAATTACTGCCACTTGTTGTGGGTAATTTCATATTTTCTTCTTCTCCAGAGGCAGTAATATAGAAATAGAGATTATCTATTCCTGTGGTTATCATACCTGTGCCATGAGGTGTATTTCCAGCTTTAGATGGATATACATCTCCCGTAAAAATAAGCGGTTCTCCTGTTGGATCACAATCATGGGGATTAAGAAGCGGCGTATTTTCATTAATATTCATGAGTTGGGCGAGTTGCAATGGTCTAAACTCGCCAACAAGAATGCTTTTTTTCTCATTTATATTGGGATTAATGTTAATACTATTAAGCTCAATATCTAAGCTAATCTGTTTTGCATTTAATAAGCAGCGTGCGTATGTGTTTGTAATACTGAGTAATATTAATGTAAATATTGTGATTATCATTAAGTAGCGTTTCATATATATTCCAGTTGAGATTTATTCTTAATTGCCGATAATTCAATGAAGCCAGAATAATGCTATTATCTTTCTGATATAATTTACTGGTGAAATTAATAGGGCAGATTTATTTCTCGTATAAATCTGTTTTTAATTATTTGTTAACACGACTGCGGAGAGTTTCGCTTTTTATATGTTAGCATAATGTTAACATGCTAATATCAATAGAGGGAGTTGTAAAGCTATTTATATTCAATTGTAAAATGTACTGTGGCATTAGCTTTTCCACCTGTTATTTTATCATCAGTTTGATAATAGTGAGCAGTAAGTGGTAAATAATAGAGATTTTTTTCACTACTTCCCCACTCAGATATAGGAATACGTGTGTTCATATCAACAGGTCTATTTTTATGTAATAATTGAACACCAATACCTTTGGCTGTGTTTCCATCGCCGTATTGATGTAATTTAATAATGTTATTTAGGCTTGAACTCACTACTTCCCCTGAGAAACTAATATCAGGGATATTTTTATCTTTACATTGAATCAAAATATAAAAATCATTACGACCGGCTATAGAACCTTTTCCTTTAAATGCAGAAGAATGAATCTTTCCGAGTTTTATTTCTTTATAGGGTGTTGATGTCATACAGCTTTTACTGCCAATGATATTGTCCTTGTTATATGTGATATTTATTAATTTTTTACCATCATCTGTTGATAAAGAAGAGATCAACCCTTTTTTTAGTATAGAGTTTGATCGGATATCTCTTTCTTGAATAAGCTCAATTTTTATTTTCCCGATATCTCTTAAAGTTATTTTTTTATTGATATCATCATGAGAGCTACCATTTCCATCATAGGATACGACAAAATATAAATTATCTACACTTGTATTTATCCGGCCACTATCTTTGAATGGTTTTATTTCACCTGATTTTGTTTTATGAACTATATTTTCATTACTATCACAGATAGCAATAGTTGCATCGGCTTTAATTCCTACTTTGTTAGCCAGCTCCATTGGGCCATATTCAGCGATAGTAATAGGTCTTCGAGTGTTAAAATCTGCATTGATAATTTCATTTATATTAACATTTAAATCAATAGTTTTAAATTTTTTGTTTAATGTACATGTAGCAATTGATTTTGTGATATTGAATAGTGTCAGTATTAATATTGCCAGTGTAATTAATTTATTTTTCATATTGTTCCGGGATAAATATTCTCTTAGTTACTGACAACTCAATGAAGCCAGGATAATACCATTATTTTTTTGATATAATTTACTGTCAAAATTAATATAACAGCTTTGTTTATCGCCTAAATCAGCTTTTAATTCTGCTGTG
Organism: Photorhabdus stackebrandtii; assembly: GCF_011189495.1. Lineage (NCBI taxonomy): Bacteria > Pseudomonadati > Pseudomonadota > Gammaproteobacteria > Enterobacterales > Morganellaceae > Photorhabdus > Photorhabdus stackebrandtii. The sequence continues at coordinate 65,130 of NZ_PUJV01000004.1, read as the reverse complement.
TCACTCACACCGCTGAGGAAGACTTCACTTCTTTCATTCATCATACCATTGACGCCATTCTTACCGGTGATTACCGTTCCGAAAGGGAGTTTTTTACCTTTATGCTGTAAAGTTAAAAATACTCTATGACCAACGCGAATAGAATAATCCGCCAGTACCAATGCGCCTTTCGTTGGAATAACTTTAGCCGTCGGGTTGTCAATATCGACGTCATCACCGAATGTATTTGTATCAAGAGATAACGCGTTTTCCCGATATTGCGATATATAAGGAACAACGGTATATCCCCGCCAGTCGGTACTGATAGAAGTATTGTTAAGTATTTTTGCATTGGCTGCTCCAGGGGCGCGGATTAAGGCACTAGCGCCGCTTTCGCTGATATTTTGAGCCAGTGTAACGCCGTAGGGATGTGCAATAATTGCACCCTCTAATCCATAATTAATGCGTTGATTTTTGCCATGATCCGTGGTGTAACCGGCATTAATTGAACCATATGATCCTCTGTAATATAAGCTGGCGGTATTACCTGACTCTTTTTCTTTCTCTGATTTTTCGTAACTGTAATCCTGAGAAATGGTATAACTTAGATTTTGTTGTTCCAGTAACGAGCCGGATAATGACATCGAATGCTGGCTGTCACCGTTTGTATTATAAGAGGTGTTATAATCTACGGTTGCACTGTGATTACCTGATGGCAGCCACTTATCCAAAGGAACACTGATATTGAGTGAAAAAACCCGGTCGTTATTAACTTTTGAGCGATTGCGGTGATAATTGTAGCCCAACGATAAAGAGATATCATGAATACTGGTGTTATAAGACATAGAATATGACTGATTCTTGCTGGTTTTATCTTGCCAGTAATCTTGTTGCCAGGCAGATAATGAAAAACTACCATATTGGCCTAAACTCTGGCCCATTGTTATTTGCATCCGGTTTTTTGGCGCGTTATTTTGGTGGTTATCAGTAAATTGGTGGTTATTATTGGCATCGCTAAAGCTGTAATAACCATTGGTATTGTAGCGATAACCCGCTAATGTCACCGTTGTATTGGTCGCGGTAAAACCTTTGCTGTAACGTATCTGATAAGACTGGCCAGTTTTCTTTTCTCCGGTGGGGGAATGCGTTTGTGCATTTGTCACATCGATTGACACCGCACCAAATGAGCCAAGATTATGTCCTAAGCCTAGTGCACTACCTAAATAGTCAGGAGAAATAATGGCGCCGCCATAAATAGTGGTACTGTCCCATAACCCGTAAATCGCCTCTGTCTGCATAAACCTTTTTTTACTGGTTTGTTTGTCGCCACTGAATTTACCGATATTAACCAGGTATTTCATTTGGCCTGCACGGATCATCAAGGGTGAGGCAGAAAAGGGCTGAGTAAATTTCCTGACTTTGCCATTTTCTTCATAAATGGATACTTCCAGATCGCCATTAAGGTTGCTGGGATAAATATCGGTAATTTCAAAGGCACCCGGTGGAACAAAAGTTTGATAAATAAGATTATCTTTCTGATGGACTTCTATTCTGGCGTGAGTCATGGCAATACCGCGAACAACAGGGGCAAAACCTTGCTGGCTATCCGGCAGCATTTGGCTATCAGACATCAATTTAACACCATTAAAAGTGAAACTATCGAAAACCATACTGTCGGTTGATGTTTCACCTAATACCAAACGGGATTTTAATGGACGAATATCCCGTTCAGCATAGGCTTTAAGTGATTTCCATTCAGATGTTGTGTTATTACGGCTGTAATAACTACTATGGCGAACACGCCACGGACCTAAATTAACACCACTGCGTAAATTCAGATATTGATTCTGTTCACGTTGATTTTTATTCCAGGATTGCATCCCTATCAGATGATAATTGGTGAAAAACATAGGCAAACCATCATTCCACTGATCAGGAGAGATATCGCCCCTGATTTGTGATCTCATTGCTGCCTGAGGAAAATTCAGGTGCAAAGTAAGCTGGCTTAAATTCAGCTCTGTTGATGCCTGTTTGATATATTTTTCTGGTTGAGAAATGATTTCTTGTTCAGAAAGTGACGCTAATTCAGGAAAGCTTTCTGTTTTTACCCCGATTTCCTTTAGTAAGCTGACAGATAGCTCAGGGCAAAGTTTCTCTCCACAGTCAATAAAGGATAGGCTTTTGATGCCAATATCCTTTCTATTGACGATAACATTGACTTTATAGACGCCTGGAATGTGAGAATCTGTTTTCGCCAGGCTATCCAGGTTAATATTTTCTCTGTCTTCATCTGATAATTGTAATGCATTGATATCAAAGTACAGCTCTGCATAGGCTGGTAATGATAAACAATAAGCAATTAAAGCAACGCTGATTATTTTTTTCACAATACACTCATCAGATCATTTTATTAGAAACTAAGCAGGCGCTCTTCTGTTGTACCACCGTAGTCATTGATAGCAGTCAGAGTCACCCTTCTTATACTACTTTTGGTTGGAAATACCTTGTCACTAAAAGGCGGGATAAATCCGGGTTTATCGATTGATTTTCCATCAATTCTCATTTCATTAAGATTAACGTAATAGGCAGTGGGGTTGGTTAACTGAATGCCATTGGTATTACGTGATATTTCCAAACGATTGATTGCATTATTAGCGTCATTATCAGATAGCCCGGTTGGACGATAAATCAGTTTGATAATGTTTTTTATCGTGATGATCATTTTGCTGTTGTCATTTTTTTCTACCGCTGGAATTGCATTGACATTCAGTAAAAATATCGATTCCCGATCCGATGGTAGATGGCTTCCGATATATGAAACACGGATCTGATGTTCGCTCTCTTTCGATACCTTAAACAGTGGTGGTGTGATAACAAACGGTACTTTGTTTTGACTGTTATCGATATTATCTACCCACGACTGAACAAGATAAGGTCTTTCTGTATCCGAGTTGGTGATAGAAATAGTGGCTTCTTTTTGTGAGCCATTATAGATAAGGCGGGTGCCGCCTAAAGTAATCCCTGCTTGTACTTGTCCCATAAAAAGGACAAGTAAAAAGGGAGTAATAAAGCGAAGCATTTTTACTCCTTTAGTTATAAAAATATTTAATTGTATTAAAGATGTTTATTCGATGATTATGGATATATGATTGTGAAACCGATTGATTTGTCTATAGCACCTTCTGAAACACTATTATTTGTCGAAATTAGTTTTGCTATGAATTGCATGTCGGCATTTCCACCTTTTGTTACTGTTGCAAGTCCTGTAGCATGTTCTCTCGGTTTTATTTCAGTTCCATCATTTGCCTTGAGTATTTGGATGCCTACTCCAGCAACTCCTGAATTGTAAACGTTTCTATTATTAGTATCAGGATCACCATCAAAAGAGATACCTAGCGTTTCTGCTCTGGGGCAGGTTGTTAAGGAAATAGAAAAATCTTTACTTACACCAACTGTATTTGAAGCTGTTCCAAAAGTGTTTTTTGATAATTTACCGAATTTAACGTCTACATTCTTGGTACTTATTGTGCATCCTGCATTATCAATAGTACCTCGGAATCTAATTGTTCCGTCATGGGATAACGCACTAAAACTGCTAAAAAACCCTAATATTGTCACTAAAGAAACCCAAATAAAATTCTTTCTCATTTAAAAATACCTTACCTTGAATAAAAATGTGTGTGATTTTTTCTGTGTAATAAAACTATATACCCAACCAGAGTTATAATTTAATGGTTGATTATATAATTGAATTAATTTACATAGTGATATATAACTCGATTGAGTTTTTACCTCTATTTTGTATATGCTTTTAATTTTTTACTAAGCATCTTTTACTGATAAATAGTTTGTCAGTAATTTCTGTGATTTTTTTTGGATATATCATCATGTTTGTTAATAATAATCTTTGATATTAATTTTAGCCCAAGGAGCAATTTTTTCTCCCAAATATCATCTATTACTGCAAATTTTTTAACGTTATTAATAATGATTCTTATTTTTGTTAAAATATCGCAAGTACCAAGATAAGATAAATTTTCATACCAATCATGAAATTTTACAAGGTGATTGTTATCATGCAGTGAAAAGCGCTTGTGGGCAAGATATATACATGGATAAATTTATCTTTATTGTCTTTTGAGCGGATGTCCACTAGTGAAATAACTGCGTTAATGAAAGACGAACTACCACTGTTAAGCTCGGCATATGTATCTTAATACAGAGACTCACATCAATGTTCTGATTGAGCGAATCATTGTACTGCTATATTAATACAATTAGAAAAACTGCCATCTTGATTATGATTACGATAGCAACAATTTTTTCTTAATATTACTAACTTGTTTTCAATTTGGAACTTTCATCTTCCTTTAGGGCTATTCTCATGCGATGAAGAGGAGTATTAACTAAAATATGATCTTTTTCAACAACTTAAATAAAAAAATAGTGTTTTTTTTCTGTTTTATAAAAATATCTTGTTATTTCATAATGTTATAATTATAAATTAATCGTTTGATTTGGTGTGTTTGTATGTAATTTTCAGATTTAAACAATTGATTAAATGTTTTGAACAGCGGAGATAGTAGTGATATTTATTATCTAATCTAATGTTTTATCATTAATAATGATATGAATCAGACGATTTAGTTCTTTTTTTCTGGTTATTTGTTGGGATATTCTATTGCTAATGATTAGGTCGTGTGTTTTATGATCAAAATCATTATCGATAGCTTTAATTGTGAAGATTTAATCATTAATCAGGCAAAAATAACTGTGTTAGCAAGGGTTAGTCTGTGTTTTCGCTGTTTTTTTACCGTAGGCCCTAATAATAGTAACTCAGGGAAGTTATATGGAGATCATGAATATGGGCGTTGTAATGGAAAGATGAACTATCATAATAAGGTAGATGGAAAAGGAAACCATCAGTTTAAAATAGGCTTTCCGACAAAATAATAATTGATTTTTAAATGTGCTATGTGGTTCATGGGTTCGATGGTTTTATGTCTCATGGACCACCATTCATATAAGAGATTTAACTACAGCGTAATTTCGTAGTTGGTGAAATTCAATTCAAGGAAAAATTCAGTTAGAAGAGAAGCTAAGCTAAGGTGATTAACAGGGCGTATACACAACGTTGAGCAAAAGCGGAAAATCAGCCAGTAAAATTGCTGACAGGTTATATGAAAGCACGTAATGTTGATACCGATAGTTAACAAACTGTTTAAAATTAGCCATTGTTATTTCCTAATGTATTGACTATCGAGCAGGCAATATTTGTGTCATTAGGGCTTGAATTAGTGACGTTGCAGTATTGGCGTATACGCATCAATTAATACAGCACTGCATGTTATAGAAAATGAAGCGGTGGGAGGAAAGTCGCGACTCATATTTGTCAATGCGAAAACTCACCTGGGATTCTGGCTTTGAAGGTAAGAAAATAAACGTATGACTGTAAAATTTGAACGATTGTACCAGCTAGCCCAGCACGTCGATTTTTCGGTGCTTATTCCCCCTTTGGTAATACTTCCTGCTGATGAAGCGCTTGCTATCACAGCGGTTTCTCCACAAGCTGATGCTGATCTACTACGCACCATCTACAGCAAGCATATTACCGAGCAACACGGTTGGGTTAAACAGGTAGTGGAAGTCTGTGGTCCGCCTCCCTGGATTGTTCGTAGTGCTGGTCTGGAGGATGGTGACGCTTTCGTCAATGCGGGTGGCTATGCCAGTGTAATTTGCCATCGCACAGCAGATTTTGCCGAGACTGTTGCTGAGGTTACCTTTAGTGGATTTGAACCTCAGGCTATTGCACAACAGCGGCTAATAAATCCTGATTATCAACCTCAGCCAATCGCCTGTTTTGTTCAGCGGTTGATTGAAGGTATTCCATCCCTAGTGGAACCCTTACAGGCACCCTATCTGACTGCTGATGTATGTCATAGTTTGTACAAAATTATCCTGCAGTTGCATCAATATTTTTCTGAAGTTGCGTTAGATACTGAGTGGGTATTGGAAACAGATCATGGCCTGGTATCGGCTACTGGGCTGACCTTGGCCGCCCCTGATGGCATCCGGGGTGAACTGGCGTTTGGTTTTGGCTTTGCGTCGGCGCAATCACCTGGTTCAAGGGTAAACTCGGTCGCCTATCATTGGCCGACATTAGCTGCTCCCTTGTGGTATAGCTCGCAATTATGCCAAGTGCACGTAAATAAACTTTGGTTAGTACAGGTGCGCCCTGCACCGGGTTACACGCTTGAACGTCGTGTTCAACGGTTAACAGCCGAGGTACGAACCGAGTTGGCGCGTTGTATGCGTGCAGTACCGGTGACAGCCCTATTGCATCCTGTCGCACCCTCTTTAGGCAGCTTCCTTTCTGCATCGACATTGGATGATGCCTGGTCTCGTTACCTGCGTCTTCCCCCATCGGTGCAAACGGCGCTTACCGCTGTCTTCGTTGAATCTGGGGTGGCCTGTGAACATGCAGGTATCATGTTTCGCCAACAAAATTTGCCGGTTTTTCTTACCCAATTAATGGATCTACCCGCTGTTCCCTGGGTAGTCATTGATGGTATGGGTGAGCTGGCCTACTTTAGTGCACAAAAGCCGCTTGTCGTACTGAAAACGGAAGCAGCCGAATCGGTTAATTTGCCGGCTTCAGCGCAACGTGTGTTTGACGACAGTGAATCCCTGCCGATTGGGGTGCTTACATCTCAATGTATTACCGATCTTCTGCAAAACGCGTTGACCGGTTTGCCTATGTTAACGGAAAAAGCCTATACCGCCCTTAAACAACGCTCGATTTTTCCAACAGATACCTGGCTACAAAAAGGTAATGTTGTTCGGAGCCCTGGTTTAACCGGTTGGCTTCTCGCACAGACAGGTGAGAGAGCCATTGAGTTTCTACCCTCTCATTGGCCGACAACGGACGCAACCGCGGATTATCTCAGTGTTTTCACCGCCAAAAACAATCCTCAGTCTGCGTTATCGCGCTTATGCAAGGCTATCCCAACACTTGCAGACAGGATCATCCAACTTAATGATCTGCGCCTGCTTATGCAATTAATCAAAACTGAAGCATGGATTGAGAAATTGCCATCCATCCGACTGGCTCCATGGGTTGATGCTGCGATAACCGAACCGTATAGCGATGCACGCCTGTTGCTGGAATGTATACTTTATGTACTAGAAGATACAGAAATTCTGCCCGTTTACGAGGATGCCGATCGGCTAAATATCGTACATGCTTTGGTCAGTGCAGTAGAATCCGGGCTTTCTCCTGGCTCTCTATTAGAAATAATACACCATAGCCAATTAGCACCGACTGCGCTTGCTAGTCTGGTATGTGCACCCAAAGCATTTGCTGCCTACCTGGCTTTTTTAATTCCGCTGAAACGCTTTAAGGCGGCCGCTGCACTGGCTGGCGCCGGCGAAGCAGCGGATTTACGGCAAGCCACTGCCAGCCTGATGGAGACCCTGCGGAACGCAAATTTACCCACATTGAAAGGGCTCTGCCGCATTGATCTGGTGGATACTTATGATCAAGTGCTTAAAGCTGTATTAATCGATGTGGTAGATCGGCGTGATCCCATTGCATATCAACGTTACCTGGATCTGTTGAGTGGTTGGATTGCCTTTGCCCAACTGTCAACTCTTTCTGCCGCGGAGGAGGCTGCACTGCTCTCTTTCCTCAGATGGATAGAGAGTGCTCGTTATCAACCGATGCCAGACAATTTTTTTCTGGAATTAAAAGAAAATATTGCGGAATTTTTGGGCGACGACTTCTTGCGCTGGCAAGTTTTAATACCCATTGCCGGCAATATGGTTCCTGATCAACTCCCTATAGAAAATGCACATCAACTACATAACCTTTTGCATCAGTGGATGCTGGCTCGTTTCCGAACCGGATCAGGTTCGGAACTGCCTGTTCCTCTACGCAAACTGATAAATATCGCAGATGGTTTTGGCGATGTGTGTTCTTGCCTGCTGAGGTTAACACGGAACATTTTAGAGATCTCACTCCCCTTTGTGGTACACAAGGCCAGCTTCCTTTTTAATGAGAAAGAATTAATTGTTGAATTTGCCGAACTACCGAACGCTCCAGAAGAGGATATTGGTCGTTTACATGTATTCGAAGCGTTGGCGTTGCGTATCGTCGAATGGGAACCTGTATGGCGGGTATCACTGAATCGAGTCTGTCAGTTAGGTACCTGGACACTTTTCTTGCGCATGCAGCGTATTGATGGCGCAGGGTGGCAAGCCAAGGATCTACATCAACTGGTGCTTTGGTTACGAATGTTGTTCGATACAGCTTACGACTTCTCGTATGTTCCTAACGATGAAGTGTCACATGTATATGAAATGGCTGGTCATCCTCTTTGGCGTGAGCTGTTTCACGCTTATGCTACTTACCGGGCTGCGGTTGATTTTTCTACTCAACGTATCACCGTCTATTCATTGCCCTTTGCCACAACGCTGGCAGCTCTCTGCCTGAATCAATCTGTACGTGATGAGGTAACTGGAGCCTGCATTGCCGGTTTTGACATCGCTTGGCAAGCTTTTCATTGCATTGTTGAAAAATTGGAGAGAACTGTAACTGACCAAAACCAGTGGGGGATACTTTACACTACAGCAGGGCAACTGGGATTGTTGCTTTCAGCGATGTGGCCGGAACAGACACTGGCGAGGATGACACAAGTGCCGCTATCACCTGTTGCCGCGGAACGGATTGGTGTCAGTCTGTTACATCGTCGTGACCTGACTGCCACGTTGCAACAGCTGATTACAGTGCCGGAAAATGCTACCTTGCGTGATTTGGTGTTGCACCATGTTCCTGAAATCGCTGTGAGCGCAAGTTCTGCCTCTACAATTGCAGATAAAGTCATAGGCTGGCAAAGTAAGTTTAAGCGTTGCAAGGAATATCTGCTTGCCTATCATGCCAATTTACTTTCTGACAGCCAATGCCATCAATGCGTTAAACAGCTCGGACTGGTGCCCTATGGCATAACTGAGGAAATTGAAATCTCTATTCAACGTGCTCTGGCTCACACAGCAGCAGAGGAAAAAGGCCGTTTTAAACTGGCTGAAGTTGACCCTATTGCTATTATTCGTGCCATTAGTACGGAGTCTGGCGCAAGCGTGCTTCAATGCAAATCAGATAGCTTGTCATGCAGAAAGGTTTTGGGAGAAGTCAGAATAATATCAGTTAATTACATTCGGCAATTGATTATCAAAGTTGCTTGCGACACGACAGGTGATAATGCAGAAGAATTAATTGAGCGCGGACAGCTGGAGATCCCTCCACGCGATGCGATTGAATTTGTGGTACGCCTGGAAGCACTGTTTGACTGCACTTTGGGATGGTTGCGATATGAGCCTTTGTCAATAGGGATCAATGAATTTTCAGCAATCGTGAATAATGCTCTCAACGCGCGCACATCTATCGCATCAACATTATTTTTACCCAATAATTGGAGCTAGCAAGTCACAAGTAAGTGTGGTCAGCGGTGTGGTAATGCTCTGTAAATCTAGGAGATAACCGCTGACAAAACCAGTTGGTATATTGGAAATATGACCAATCATACTTCATCTTTTTTCTGCATTGGAACGGACATGACTTTGAGGTCATGTGCGACGCTGAATTCGGCTTCGGTTTTTTCTTGTAGAGTTTCTAGTGTGATACCTGGCGCATGTTCTTTCAGGATTAACTGCCCTTGTTCAAAGTAGAAGACGGCCAGTTCGGTGACGATCATCTTAACTTTGTTGACAGCGGTTAGTGGCAGGGTACATTGCTTGAGGATCTTTGCGGATCCGTATTTGGTACAGTGCTCCATTGCAATAATCACTTTGCGGGTACCCGTAACGAGATCCATCGCCCCCCCCATACCGAGCACCATTTTTCCCGGTATTATCCAACTGGCTAGGTTGGCATGTTGGTCAACTTGCAGAGCACCTAGCACACAAGCATCTATGTGACCACCGCGTATTAAGGCAAAAGAGAATGCACTGTCAAACATGGCAGCGCCTGGCAGGATGCCACAGGATTTTCCACTGGCATCGACCAGATTTGGATGAGGTTCTGTAACCGGGCCAAGGCCCAGAAAGCCGTTTTCTGATTGTAGGGTAATATGAATGTTATCGGGCAGATAATTCGCGACTAGCGTGGGAATACCGATGCCGAGGTTAACAACATCGCCGTCTTGTAGCTCAAGCGCAATACGATGGGCAATAAGTTGTTTGGCGTTCATTATGAATTTCCTCTCGGATAAACGATGTAGTCGATCAGTGCGCCAGGTGTCATAACGCAGTCCGGTGCAATCTCACCCACTTCAACCAGTGCGTCTGGCTCGGCAATCGTGATATCCGCAGCCAGAGCGATCACTGGGTTAAAATTACGGGCGCTTAACTGATAAGTCAGGTTGCCCTGATGATCGGAAAGTTGGGCTTGAATCAACGCCAGATCAGCACGCAGTGGGAGTTCCAGCAGGTAGTCTGTTCCGTTGAGGGTTATTTTTTGTTTTCCGGCTTCTACAAAAGTACCCACACCGGTGGGGGTCAGGAATCCGCCCAAACCTGCTCCGCCGCAGCGAATGCGTTCAATCAATGTGCCTTGAGGAACCAGTTCTACGTCTAATTCTCCAGCAATCATTTGGCGTCCGGTTTCCAGATTAGTGCCAATATGCGAGGTGATAACTTTTTTCACTCTGTTATTAACGATAAGAGGGCCGATGCCAAAGTCGACACGGCTGGTATCGTTGGCAATCAGGGTCAGATCTTTTACACCCGCGTTTAGTAATGCTGTGATTAAACCAAGAGGAGTGCCTACTCCAATAAAACCACCTACCATGATGGTCATTCCATCATAAAAATGCTCGGTGGTTTGCTGTATGCTAATGAGTTTATTTTTCATTAGTTAGCCTCTGATAAATCCTGTCTTTCAGGGAGGAAGGCAGTTTTCCGGTTAAAATGATTAATTTTTTCATTTTTTATATTTTCCTATGTAGTATGTGACGTTATGAAACGTGCATACCGTATCGGTTTTATCCAACTTACACCAATATCCGGTGATATCTTCGGCGGCAGGGTTAATCATCGTGACGCAGCCATAGATATCGATGGGAATGACACCATCAGCGGTATTTTATACGGCTAATAATAAGTTCATTAAGCGTTTTAGCTTCGCATAATGCCTTGGATAGCATGTTTATGCTGTCATCGATCTCGCTAATTTCTCCTTTCTGGGTATCCCTCCCTTCTACTCAACCAAATAGAAAATGATAAGTATAGCTAAAGAGATTGTTGGCATAACCTACATGATTACTTTTCCAGGCAGGGTATATAGTGACGACTTGTTAATATTTTGTGAGAAAATAATGAGTTTGATGGTATGTAAACCAGAAATAACAGGTTCTGTGTGACAGAAATACCGTTATTTTGAGTATAAATTGTTACCGGGTGCGAGCAAGGGGCTAAATGGGGCTGGTGATATACTGGTTTGTTAAAGGGTTGAAGTATGTGTCATTTCCTTTCCTAGTCTTTGCGTGTTGTCCATATTCACCATTTATTCACAAGAACCGTCTGCAACAATTACATCTACTACTGGAATAAACTCTTAATTTGGATAAGGTCCATTCAGAGTTTTATTTATAAAAGTAAGCTTGAATGAGCCATATAATGTAAATTCTGGATGGCGTGGATATCTATCAATTCCATTGATAGGCCATAATAGTAGTCATGGGTAGATTCACATAAGTAAGTGCAAGGGCATTATGGATTTATGTGCGGCGGAACTCGTCGTGCACTCTGCCCACGGAGGCCAGCGTAAATCCGTCACGGCCTGTGAAGTGGGGAAGCATCGCCCTTTAGGGCGGTGAGCAGCCACGATAAGAGCTTTTTATAATTAGTCAGTTATAGCGTTGGTGGTGCTATGCAGTATTCATAAATCAGCAATTTTGGAAAAGGGAAACATCAAATAGAAAAAAATAAATGAAATTAAAATTTGCTAAATGTCAGTATATGTGTTTTAATGGCTTCACTGGTTTGGAAGTACAGACCTACTTTATGAAAAGCAAGTTAAAGCAGTTCACCATTTAGCGTTATCCACGATACCACTTCATTGCGAATTCCTTCTAATTAGTACCCATAAGTAAAACTGAAAAACAGACCTAAATACGCCTTATGGCAACTTAAATAAAATTAAAGGAAAACTCTATGTCTAACGCAATGACTGGTTCAGTAAAATGGTTCAATAACGATAAAGGTTTTGGGTTTATTTCCCCAAAAGATGGCAGCAAGGACGTTTTTGTCCATTATTCTGCAATTCAGAGCAATAATTTCAAAACACTGGAAGAAGGACAGGAAGTTTCATTCGCTATTGAGAATGGTGCTAAAGGTCCATCAGCAGTAAATGTTATCGTATTATCTTGATTTGACTTAACTGCTTAAATCTGTTAACGACTTTACGATAGCGATGAAGGTAATATCCTGAGCAGCTAAAGTTGTTAATCAGTAAAAACCCGCTTAATTGCGGGTTTTTCGCATATGTACTCGCCCAAATGTTACATGCTATTCCTTGCTTGTTATAGAAAAAATCCGGTATAAGAAATGTATACCGGATTATCCTACGGGTATAAGATCGCTCAATATTTCTCTCAAACGATCAGCACGACTTTTTTGGCAGCTTAAAGGGCACCAAATCTTGAAATTTCCCTTGAGTTTATAGCCCGTTAGTCGTTCCTTGTCAGACCCGCATCAGGGAAGGAGGCAGATCTTTGGACTGGTGGGTGTCAGGTGTAAGGCGTTGTTCAATGTCGTCAATGAAACGCTCTAACCAAGTCTGGAGTTCAACCACATCCAACTCGGGCAAAGGGCGTTGTGACCACAGGATTGCTTGTCCATCTAGATCACCTTGGACATGGGCAGGCCAATGTTGTCCAAAAAGGTTGTTAGAGCGGCTAACTTCGGAGCCTAGTTCGCAGAACAACTGTAGCCAGTCATCGTGATAGAGGCCAATCAGTACCTGAAAACGTCCGTTGACCTCCAAAGTGTAGATGTCATCGTCGGTAGGGGATGCTGGGAGGCCAAGTTTGGAGAATAGGGTTTCTATTAGCTGGTGGTAGTCATGTGTCATTGTGTTTTAGGCTCGTAGTTAAGAACTTGGAAATATTGTCCCAGACCGATTTCCTTGTTATACATGGACTTAGACCAGAAATCCTGAGTAAACCAGTTGGAGAATGAGGTTTTGTCCAGGAAGTTAAATTCGCCGAAGTTAGGATCGAAGAAGGTGACCCCTTTCTGGTCATCTACATAGGCTGCTACTGTGTGCCCAGCCATTTTTCCGTCAAAACTGATCTTCTTATAGCTCGATCCTTTGTCACCTGTATCCAGGATGGCGTTTAGTAGATTTTTTGTGCCTTTGTTGCCAGTTTCGCCGCTTACTTCAAGTGGGCTTCGTGGTTGGATGCCATTCTCACTGAGCCAGGATTCGGTTATTTTGGCTTGCTCGGCATACGGATCTATGCCATCCATCTGTAATTGTTTGATGGAAACCAGAGAATCGATATGGAACTGACCTTTCTGGCCTCCTACATAGAGTTGATCAAAGATGCTCTCACCTTTGGCATGGGCGCTTATCCAGTGGGCGGATATGGATTCACAGACACCGCCGGCGGTGTCTTTATGTTTCATGATTTGGTCCAGAAAGGCGCCTTTGGTCTGGGCAAATTTGAAGGTGACTTCGCCGCCATGCTTACCCGCAGAATCCCGGACGCTCCCCAGTTTAGTGCTGACCGCAAAGTGAATGATTCTGTCCATTATCATGCTGAAGGTGAAGCGGCTCTCTTGGTTTTTCTTGCCATCAGTCGTCAGTTGGCGATCGAGCATGGAGTGGCCTGGAAGATTACGTTGAATCGTAGCTGAGAGGCGTTCTAGCAACCCAGGTCTGGGGGAAGAGACTTTCAGGGATCGACCAGAGAGTTCGCCCTGTAACTGATTAACGGCTGTGGTGTCGAGTTGTTGGGTAGGAAATATTCTTTGGTGATTAATAGTTGAGATGGGAGACAATGGCCACTCCTTGAATAGTTTTTTGCAAGATTATTCCAGGGAATATGAACCTGGATGTTAGATAGAGTGAATCATAATGTTTTGTCGAAATAGAGAATATTAATAACGGCAGAAGAAATTTTCACTTTCCGTCGAAAACCAGTTGTATATCTGGAATGTTGTAAGACTCTCATTCCAGAAAGGTTCCAACTCTCTTTTTTATCCATTTGGGTGGCGAAATAGTCAACTCTGCCATTGATTATTAATCGCGGACATGAGTGCGTCGAGTTGGCTATCTAAGCTGGCATCAATGATCCCGACTTCTGTTTCCAGAATGCAGCCGCCCTGATCGAGGCGATCATCCGCCGTGACTTCTAAGTAGCCGATCTCAGGAAAGTCTTTATGTACCCGGGATATCTGTTCGCGTACTGTTGCCGCCTGTTCAGGATTAACCCGCAGGATGACCTGTTTTTGGTTGCTGACTAATGAAAGGGCTTCACGAACTACCTGTAAGGTAAGGGAAACTTGGTCATAATTCTTCAGGATTTTACGAACAGCTTGCAATACTACATCGCTCATTTGTTGCTCGACTTGTCGGTAATATTGCTGACACTGAAGCTGGGTTTGGTGAATTAAGTTGGCTTGTTCTGCGCGGGCAGCATCAATACCGGCCTGCCAGCCTAATTCTTTTTGTTGCTCATAAACGGTCTGGGCTTCACGTTCAATTTCCTGAGCCTGGATCTGAGCGGCATCAAGCAGAGACTGGGCACTGAGGCAGGTTTGATAGTCTGCTTTACGCAATATCAGAAGTTCAGGAGAAAATTGAAGATGTTCTTTTGTTATTTTAATAAAAGGTAACATTCTGTATTCACTTGTTTAGCCAATTTGAGACACAATGCCTGTGCCAGTGGTCGTTCTGCCTGGCTGACAGGCCAGGCAGGGAGATTGTCATGAGGGGGAAGCCGTAAGCTCAGGCGTTTGGCGAAATCGGCAGGAAGGGGTTCCATAGCCATTAGCCAAAACTGTAAGGCACTGGTACAAAAATAGTTTGTACTGATTACTGGTGGCAGTGAACGTTGCCAACCAGCCGGCCAGTTGCCGATAATGATGTCAAGGTACTTTAAGCAAAAGTGATGTCCCTCTCTCCCAAGCGCGTCATGTAAATGGCGAAGTTCTGCCGCCAACAGGCAATGGCGAATAGCTTGCCCGTGAAGTAAGGCTCCCAGCCAGGTAAGAAGTTGTTCTAAGTATGATTGCTCCAGCAAGGCAATATTTCCCAATCCGGCTGGTAACTCATAATCTACGTTCAGGTCAAATTGAGTCAACAGTAGTCCATTGACTCTGGGAGAGCTACGCCATTCAGGAAGGGAAGACAAGACTGAAAGCCAATCTGGTGATAGATGGCCCGCATGAATATAACTGGCAGGGCAAAACCGAAATTGATAGGGCGTTAATGCTGTTACCATTATTGCATCCTGCTTCGGTGCCACAGGAACTGAGCCAGATTGCTGATGAATAACAAGGCTAACAATAAAACCAGAATTCCGATCAAGCGGCCTTGTGACTCTTCAGTAACCTGGATAGAAAATAGTGTGGAATAGCGCGGGGCTAACGGTACCTGACGCACACCCGCCGCGGGGACTAATACAACGCTGATGCGGTCATAACTCAGTCCTTCGATGCTGTTATTGACCAGTTGTTTTATCTGGGGAATATAAGTATCGAGTTGAACGTCAGCTGCGTGTTTGATAAACACAGAAGAAGAGGCCGGCGATAACTTTTTACCCAGTCTGTCTTGTTCCTCCGGCAAGACCACATGTACCCGTGCCACGAGTACGCCATCGATCTCAGAAAGCGTTCGGGCAATCTCCTGCGCTTTGGCGAAATTGAGCCTCGCCCGCTCTTCTACCGGTGAGGAGATAAGGCCATCTTTAGGGAAAACATCTTGTAAAGAGGAGAAATTCTCCCGTGGATACCCTTTGCGTTTTAGTACCTCAACAGCTTGTGCGACATCGGATTCTTCGACTAATAGCTTGATATTGTCATCTTTGTCCGGTTGCTTATCCGAGGAAATGCCTGCTTCCCTGAGCAAAGCCAGCATTTCGTTGCCTTCTTTTTGGCTAACTCCAGTATAGAGTTCGATTTTACATCCTGTTAGCATGAATACGGCTAACAGGATGCAGATTATAGGGTGTTTCTTCACGGCTCCTCACTGGGCTTTCATTAGGGTTTCAACGTTTTGATTCAATCGTCCTACTGTTTTGGCAATCAGCTCTTCTTGCAGGGTGATCCGCATTAGAGACCATTGCATTTGCATCAGGCTATTGGGATCACTGCCGGGGACTGCCAGCTGTGTTTCCAACTCTTGTTTAGCCTGAGTAAGTTGTTGTCTATACTGGCCCAGTTCACTGAGCAGGTTGTTTCCAAGCCCCTGATCTTGATTGGACATAGCCAGTTCAAAATGTGCAACATTTTCGGCACTGGCCTGAGGTGTGTTGAGTTCATCCAGGCTGGTTATCAGTGTCTCGCTTATCTGAGGTAGATCCATTGTTCCTCCAAATTTGAGGTGTGTTGAATTTATTTAGACTGTCTATCCGTGTCTCACTGAGTTGTGGTTGGTCCATTATTCTTCCAAATCGAGTTTGTGTGAGTTTCGTATCAGGTTATCCACCATACCGTTACGGGGGATAAGCGTTTTCAACTCACGTCGGATTAGATCACTCAGGTACTCATTACCGTCTAGAGATTTAATCTCGCCGAGTACCTTGAGAAAGACAGTTTCTTGTTGTCGACCTGTGGGCGCGAATTCACGAACAATCGCTCTGAGTTCTGGCAAATCCAGTTGTGGCTTGACGGGTAATGTCAGGCCGCCGAACTGCGACCACAGATGTTCTTGTACGGGAGCAACAAGCGTTGCCTCTAACTGAACACGCTGGGAGGGGTGGCTATCAGGTAGCAGGGTCTGATACCACTGCCAAGCGATTTTTCTCTGTGTCGCTGGATCAAAGTCGTTTAAGACTTTTTCCAGAGGCTCCCCCCGTATCCAGCGTTGTTGTCTCTCTTTCAGCGTCTGTTGATCAGGCATGAGTTCGAGTACCTGTTCAAAGTCGTGCTTGTGCACAACGCTGACTGAAGACAGTGCTGTTGGTTGCGATGGTATATTGTAGGATGGTCCTTCGATCCTATTCATGAGTCAGTTGCTCTCTCATACCGTCAACAAAGGATAGCAATTGCGGGTCGTCACTGCCCGCCATTCGCGTTAGCCTTTGTTCCAGGGCTGAGGCCAGCCCTAGGCGCCATTCACACAAAGCTAACCAGGGCTCCAGACTGGGCCAGGGAAGATCCCGTCCAAGATCCAGAGCCTGTTGATATTTGCCTTGGTTCGTCAGAGAAGAGAGCCGAATCAGGTTTCCTGCTTCTTGTCCTTCCTCGTTTAACATCAGCCAGTCGGCAATAATATTGGCTTCATTATGGCAGTGGTGGCCGCTCCCAACCAGAGCAATATCTGCCAATAGCCCTTTGAGTGAACGTGTCATGATTAGATCTTCTGTAATATACCCTGCATCAGGTCCTTCATGGACCGGGTGACAGTGGAGTTAATGTTGTAGATGACTGACCACTTGTTGATTTTGTGTTGTAAATCTGCCAACAAGGCAGGGTTATCTGGACCGTTGTTGAGTTCGGCGATTGCATCATTGACGTCGCTGTTGGCCTTGTTAGCTTGGGTTTTAAGCTGGTCAGCAACTTTATCGAGTGTATTAACCGTTGTTGCGGAACTAAAAATCTGGGCCATTATGGCCTCCTTCTGTTGTGTTAAGTATTGCGATCGCAGCTTGTAGGGCGTCAGCCTCTTGCTGCCATTGTTGATATTCTTGTACCGAACCACCACGTCTCAGGCGTTGTTTGATATCGTTCAACGCCTGAGAGAGGCGGTGTTGAATTTCGTTGACATAAGTGGGATCAGCACCGAACAGTCGTGCTTCCAGGGATGTCATCATAAAGCTGGGCTCCTGTTAAGTTTGACGATAAATTGCTGCTCACCTTTGATAATAACAATGGCGTCTCGACGGATAGCTTCGATCCTCAAACCATTTTCTGTTGTTGCTCCGACGGGATAACGCAGGTTATTTTTTAGTACCACGTAAGGTACACGTCCCAGAGAAACCGCCCGGACATCGAAATTGAGTTCATCATTGCGGGAGAGCCGGTTGTTATTTAGCAATACCAGTGTTGGCCGGTTGCCGAATTCTTGCTTAAATACTTGCTGTAAGCGGTAGAAATTATGAGTCTGGAGTTCATCCAATTGACCTGTGAACTCGATACGATCGTTTTTATCCTGATAGGTCAGCGAGTTCGGTAAATCATGTTTAGCCAATAGCATATCCAGTCGTTTGAGATGACCACCGGTTAGCCGCGTCTGGTTTTCTATACCGAGTAGGCCCGGAACATCACGTTTGAGCAGTGACTCAATGTCATTCCATTGCTGATCAGGATCAGTTAATTCTCCCGTAAGGCGGATCCAGCCGGGTTGTTTGCCATTACCGCTTTGGATCTGGGTATAGCCTAATTTTTGTAAAATGAAATCTACCCCTTGGCGTAATTCCTCCATGGTACGTAACTCCAGCCGATAACTGAGGGAGTGAGTATCAAGATACTGTTGCAGTGCCAATCGTTGGTGGTTGAAGTTCACATAACCCTTGAGCAGCAGCGGCCCATTATTGGGCATCATGTGCACACTAACCTGACGATAGGCTGAATCTTCATTAAGGAAACGGCGTAGTTCCTGTTCGGCCATACCATGGGATGGATTGTGCCTTTGCCACCCTTCATGTCCAAGCAGCGCCAGAAAGGCGAGTGCCAGTACCAGACAGAGTATCAGCATCCCGCCAGCAGCCCGGCTACGGTTTTGCCGGGCAGGGCGCTGGTGTGGTGTTACTGCCGGTTCAGCGAGTTGGTCTGGGAATGTCTGTTGTTGGTCACAGAAAGCCCACAATAACGGCCCTGTCTCTTGGCGAGCCAGAGCTTGCAGTGAAGCTCCCGGTGATAGGGGTTCGCCATTCTGATTTGGCGTTGTTTCACCGGCCCATTCCAACAGGCGGATTGAGTCTGCTTCTACTTCTAAGACGAGGTGTACAGGGGCAACATCTTCATCCACCAGAACGATATCTGCCTGTAAGGGGTCTGAGCCGATGGCTAAGCGCCCTTCAGCTAAATTGACCTCAATACTTTTATTCAGTCCGCGGTAGAAGCGAATTTTCCAACTCATCTGATCGCCTTATCTTGCGCACGAACACACCAGGTATCCTTTAGTGAACATTGTTGCTCAATGACTCGCCATCCATAAGTCTTGCCCATTCGGCATGAGGCCAAAAATGAGCTTTTACCTGCTTGCCGTAGCGTTTCTTGCACTTGACGGGCAGGGGATAAAGGTTGGCATTGCGAGCCAGCCAGTACTTTACTCAGAGAAACGCTCTGATTAGAGATATCTTGTGTTGCCAGTAACCGATGGCGCAGATCTTGTCCGTTACCAAGAGCCAGATAATGAGCTATCCCACCATCAATCAGCCGTGGCTCAATAATAAATAGTCGTACTGATCGTCGAACTTGTTCAGTGGTACTGCGGAACAAAACACCCAAGTAGGGGATATCGCCTAAAAATGGTACTTTGCGCTGGGTTTCACTCATCTCGTCACGGTAGATGCCGCCGATCAGCAAACTTTGGCCATGTCCAACCCGGGCAACGGTATCGACAATAGTTCGGCTGATGGTAGGAATGCCATCCAAGCCTGAACTGTTGGGCTTCTGGTTACCATCTTCAATATGCAGACTCAAACTGATTTCAGGAGAATCTCCGATTTGGATGACTCTGGGGGTCATGCGCAGCATCGTGCCATAGGTGAGGCTTTTAAGCTCGGCAACCCGTTCACCATTAACTTTTACGTAATAGGTTTCATTGTGGTCAATGACCGCTTGAGTATTCTCCTGAGTTAAAAGCGTCGGGCGGGAAACCACCTGAGCACTGCCTTTACTCTCTAACAGGGTTATTTTGGCTAGTAGATAATCCAGGCCTCGGCGATCAACTAAGCTACCCAATGCCGCTGAACCGATGCTCTCCCCTTTTTCCTTTTTCTCCCTGGTAGTGGTGATATCGATAAGATGGCGAGGACCGGTATTGATACCCACCTGCCAGTCGACACCCAGTTCAGAAAGGTTGTCGGCGTTGATGTCGACGATGGAAAGTGCAACTTCAATACGGGCAGCGGGTTTGTCCAGTGCGTTGATTAAATGTGCGTACATGGACATCCTTTCCGGGGTGTCCCGTACAATGATTGCGTTTAGGGACGGTTCTGCCTGTACAACAGCACGGCTTGAATGGCCTCCTCCCATAGACGATGCTGTTTCACCCGTGACAGTTGTCACATTAGCATCACTGAGCAGGCGGGAGAGAATAGTGGCAATGCCCGGCGCCTCAATATTACTATCACGATACTGGATCTGACGGTCTGTGACGGAGGCGTATTTAAGAGGGAAAATTTCCACTGTTAACGCCCCGGTTTTTTCGCTACGTAGCAATGATTGCTGTTCCAATGCGGACGCAGTCTGATCGACCAGTTCAAGATAACGGGGAGGGCCTGATACGTAAACCAGTTGGTTACTTGGATCTGGGCGCCAGCCAAAGCGGGGTTCCCAAATACCGGAACGTTTCAGGGCTTGTTGTAGCTCTGTTGCGTTGGTTTGTTCAAGCTTAAGGAGACGCGATTGTATTTCGTTGTTTTTGAATACATAAAGCACACTCCCGTCGTAATACCAGACCAGGTTATAGAGAGAGGATAAATGTTGCAGGAATTCCTGAGGGCCATCCTGTTCAAAATGGCCGTTAACCTGATCGGTCACCTTATCACTGACAACCACTGATGCGTCATAGTTAGCGCCGAAATTAACCAGCACATCCCGCAGGCTTTCCCCTTTTGCCAAATAGTCATAAGGCGTGGGCAACCAATCCAGATCCTGGCTGAAAGCCGAGGGGAGCATCATGCTACTGATACTCAACGACAACAGTAAGGAACGGCACAGCCGTTGGAACTGTTTCATGGCTGCCATATTACTTGTTTCCATTGAGGGGAAGATTGCGTTTCCGATAATAAGTCCATAATTTGTTCCAGTAGATCGACATGCATAGTTAGCATCTGTTCCAGGATTTGCACATCCAAGCTGTCAGGATCAAGGCGAGCCTCCAGAATAAGATTCTCTGATTCATCCAGGGTCAGTGCGTGGGGAGCATGGCGTCCCCAACGAGTGACCTGTTGCAGCAGTGTCTTCAGTAGTTCAGTGCCTGATGGATCTTTTGGGTTATGGCGCCAGTTTAGAGGGCTGGATAATACAAGTTCAGTTCCTTGTTGGCGAAGAAACAGGTTGTAGTTATCAATGTGCAAATGGTAATGCCCTTGTCTGTCGGAAACAAAAGGTTTCTGGCCCAGGCGGCTGGCCAAATGATTGAGTAGAGTTTGCATGTTTCCTCTAATGATTAGGTCGTCGTCGATTGCCAATAAAAACTGTCCTGTGGCAGGCACAGGGCACGAGAGCAGAGCCATTGTTGCAAGTGGATAGCAGCCTCTGTGTCGTACTTTAAGGTGGTCAACCATGTCCAGCAGGGTGACAGTGCTTCAGGAACCGGGGTGAAAGCTGTCAGATTGTCGTCGGTCTGGAGTACATCCAACCCGGTAAACCAGTTGGGCCATGTTTCATGGGCCTGGGTTTCCGCTGTCAACAGTAGCTCTTCTAATAGCTGCTTACGTTGGTCGAGTGCTGTTTGCAAGGATATAATCTCTTGGTGGTGTTGCTCCCTGCATTGAGATGATACGTCTTCAACCTGTTGCCAAAAATGCGCCTTAGCGCGCAATTGCCGTTCTTGAATCTGCAACTGATCAAGTTCGATAAACCAGAGTTCTATCTCTGGGTCTAACAGGCGGAGCCACCAATCAAATAGTGGCTGTAGTATCCAATACTGTAAAAGATGCCTGTCGGCCAGGTTAATGTGGTCACCCAGTACCGTGTCCCAGTCACATTCTGATTTTGCCGCCGCTCTGATTAGTTGTTGCAGGTCATTACGTTTCAACACTTGCCCACAATTTAACCGTCTGCGAAACCAAACAGATTTCATTAGGCTTTCCAGAAGATGTCTGGGCAAAAGGCGTTGTAACAGAACAAACTGTTGGTTATTGATAATGTCTCTATTCTGGTACTGAATAACCGATGATTTTCCGATTAATTGCTCTCGGCGCGGGACCCCAGACTGCATGACAGAGATCTTGCGGCCGAGAAACATGCTGGTTCGAGTCTGATTATGGTCTTGCTGGCTCATGCTATGCTCATCTTGCTGCTAGTCACTCTTGTCGATTAGATTAGGAATGACCTTATTTTATCTGTCAGGCCAATGGTTAACTTGTAAAAAACGTCAGATTATTTTAGCCAATCGTTACTCTTTGCCATACCTGGCACGACTGGGGGTGCAATTAAAGCGTCTTCGATAGCTTTGAGTAAAGTAGGATTGGCTGGAGAATCCGGCTTCCATTGAGATATCAACAATACTCATTTCGCTATTGAGTAGTAGCTGATGTGCATAAAGGATACGGCGTTCACTGATCCAGGCTCGTGGTGATATGCTGTATACGGAGCGGAATAATTCCTTGAAAGTAGTTAATCCCATGCCAAATTCTTTAGCGAATTCGCTGAGTTTCCATTCTTTGAGGTAGTGATTTTCCATAAAGCTTTGTAAACGTTCTACCTGGCGATTGCTCAATTGTCGTAATACCGACATGAGCAAAACCCCTTGCTCGCCAAATGACATCAACAGCAGCAATTCTTCTGTTCTTAATTGACCCAAGGCTGGGGGATAATCATGAGCCAATAGATCGAGCAGTCCACTAACACTTTGGGATAATAGCGGAGATGAGGTAAATGCAATCAACTCGGGTGTTGGTACATTATGTCGCTCGACTTCGCTGAGCAGAGTGCCAAAACGTTGCAGAAAACCGTGAAGGAAAGTTGTACTCAACGGTAACCAGAGTAGCTTGCAGGTATCACTCCGAGTTTTTGCTGCGTAACTGCCACGACGAACAAAAAGCAGTTCATTATGGGAGAGATCGTAGGTATTGGTACTGTCCTGCCATGTCATCTCACCTTCGAGCAGGATATATATCCCTTCCTGATGATGTTCTATAACGTTGAAGGCAGGCATGCTACGCTGGAATAGAGTGATATCCATTCCCTTCCCTGATGTTGTGATGCCGTTCATTTTATTGTCCTGGATCTATTGGTGTTGTCTTAAAAAAATATAAATTACGTTATTTTTATTGATATTAAATATATGTTTTCTTTGGTTTTACTACCTGCAATAGACAGGAAGAATAGTTTTATGTGTTTAACGGGATAGTGAGTTGTAAGGCCTTTTAATTAAAACAGTTTTTCTTCTGGTAGCATATTAATGTTCTCGATGATATGAATAACAGTATTATTCTCACATTTTATAAACGACAGATGAAAAGAGATCAATTTTTTTACATAGTAAAGATTGCTTGTAGATTCCTCATTCTGAGTCATAAGTTGGGCTTTTTATTCTGTCTCAATTATTAGTTTTCTCCTTTTTATTCAGATAATGTATGGATGATTCAGAATACGTCAATTATTGTCATGGTTATCTGAGTATTAATTGATTAAAGGGCACAGAAGTCAGTATGCAGCAAGATCTAATAGCTCAAATAACCCATGCATAATAGTAGATCACTTGATAGGAATTTCAAATCTGGTTTGAACGATTTTATCAATTGATAAAAAGAAAGAATCAACCTAACTGAATTGGATTGTTTATTATAATATCGTTTAAGGAACACTGAGCTATCAGTAGTCATCTTTATTTATCTTAAATTTGTTGCAATTATGTGGTTTGGTCACAATGAATTAAGAAGTGAACCTGAGTCGAGTTTTTATCAGGTTGCTTCGGAAAGGTGGTTCAATGCGCTATAAACTGAATAAATCTTAAATACCGAGCTGCCGGGAATGATCGACATATAGCGAACATTGACTTATCGTATGGTCAGCATGGCGCATCTTACACCTCAAGTAATGCTATTTGAGGCAGGTTACGGCTCAGGAGAACGATCTTGCCACTGTTCTAACCAACGTAAAACTTCTGCGGTGGCTTGGATGAGATCGGCAGGAATATAGTTATCGATGAGGCCATCCTGATAAAGTGCCCGTGCGAGAGGAATTCTCTGTAACACTGGAATACCTTCCTCTTCGGCAATACGCCGGACTTGCAGGGCCTGCGCATCAGTGAACTTGAGCGTAATAAGAGGTAAAGGTGTCTCTCCTTTCTTATAGCGGATACCGACGGCAATATGAGTTGGGTTGGCAACGATCACCGATGAATTTTTGACGCTAGCGCGCATATTGCTTGATTGTAATTCCTGGTGAAATTGGCGTCGCTTGCTTTTGATCTCCGGGCTGCCTTCACTCTCTTTATATTCGCGCTTGATTTCGTCTTTGCTCATTCTGAGCTGCTTGATATGTTGGTAGTGTTCGAAGGCATAATCGGCAATAGAAATCACGATAAACCCGATACCACATACGGTCATTAGTTGGGTTAACATCATACCGAGTACAGGGATAATACATCTTGTCCCACACTCCGGCAGGTACAGCAGCGCCTGTAGATTACCTTCCAGGGTAACCCAGACCAGGATACAGAGCAGCGTTACTTTGAGTATTGATTTGACGAATTCCATCAGGCTCTTGATAGAGAAGATTCGTTTGGCCCCTTCAACAGGATTGATCTTTTTGATGTCAGGCTTGATGGAATTTCCACTTAACAGGAAGCCGTATTGGGCAAGGTGTGATGCTAAAGATAGTAAAGCGGAAACGCTTAGAATTGGCAGGCAGAGGTAAACCAGCTCCTGCATCAGGTTTTCAACGACATGATTTAAGGCTTGGGGAAAGGGTTTTTCCAGTAGACTAGCCGGGATTAGCATCAGTTTACTCAGATGTTCCAAATAGTATTCAGACATGACCATTATCATGCCGATCAGCCCTAGAATTAAGGAGGTCGATACTACTTCGTTGCTTTTGGTTACCTGGCCCTTCTTACGGGCATCTCTGAGTTTTTTGGGTGTAGGTTGTTCGGTTTTTTCTCCACTCATGGTGCCTCCAGGACAGGAATTAACATGCGCACTGGAGAGAGCGTTAGCAATACTTTATCGTAAGCATGATGCATCAGCAATCGGATATAGATAACGAGTAACAGGCTGGCAATTGCGCTCTTGATTGGCATCGCCAATACGAAAACATTGAGAGATGGGGCGAAGCGGCTAATCAGAGCCAGCCCGAACTCTGCCAGAAACATGGCAATTAATAAAGGGGCAGCCATCAGGGCGCAAAGTTGCAGCAGATAGCTGAATTGGCCGTAGAAAAAACTGATCCATTGGCTGGTAATGTGGGGGAAAAACTGAGCTACCGGCCAGCTGTTGTAACTCTGAAATAGGGCACCAAGCAGACTAAGGAAAGCGCCGCCGGAGAAAAAAAGCGTGATTAGAGTTTGCGTTAATAGCAGGCCAGTGGGTGAAGTTTGGCTTCCCAGAGATGGGTTAAGTACCGAAGCCATTGTTGCTCCCCGTTGGTTATCTATAATAAAACCGGTAGCTTCCATGGCCCAAAATGGGATAGAAGCGATAAAGCCGATTAGCAGACCCAGCAAGACTTCCTTACCGAGCAACAGCGTCAATTCCAGGCTGCCAAATGTTGGCAGTGGGTTACCTGCTACTGTTGGATAAGCGTAGAGAGCCAGTGAGCAAGCCACACCGTTGCGAATCAGTCCACCACCCAGCATCTGTTTGCTGAGTACAGGAAATATCACAAAACAGCTCATGATGCGGGGCAATAGCAGGGTATAAGCAAGGATTTGTTGCTGTAGCTCTTGTATCATTTGATCAATGGTACCTTGAGAAAGGCCATGTTGGCGAAGCTGTAGAGCTCGTTACCAAGCCAGGTCGCCGTGGCGAACAGGGTAATAATGACCGCAATTAATTTAATGACGAAACCCAGCGTTTGTTCTTGTATTTGGGTCAGTGCTTGGATCAATGAAACTAATGTTCCCACTGCGGCAGCCATCAGTACCGGTGGTAGGGAAAGAATTAATACCAACCAGAGGGATTGGCTGGTGAAGTGCAGAATATCAGCATTACTCATATTCAGGCTCCATAACTGATGACAAGGCCGTGTGTCAGGCGTGTCCAGCCATCAAGCAGGACAAATAGCAGTAACTTGAAAGGAAGAGAGATGGTCATGGGAGAAACCATCATCATCCCCATCGCGAGCAGAATATTAGAAATAATGAGATCGATTGCAATGAATGGCAGATAAAGAAGAAACCCAATTTCAAATGCACGGGTTAATTCACTGACTGTAAAGGCTGGCAGCAGGATCAGCAGGCTATCTGGCTCTAGCCGGTCAGCATACTGGCTTGGCCAAATCTGTCGGGTGCTATCAATAAAGAAAGTGCGCTCACTGGGCTTAATATGTTGTTTGAGAAAGTTCCGGTAAGGTGCGATGCCTTCTTCCATAAATTTTTCTATCGATTCAGAGTTGCTGAATGAAACTTCATTCTGGCGCAGATAATCTTGAGTAGCGAAGCCCACCGGGGCCATAACATAGATAGTAAGGATAATGGCTAATCCATACATAGCCATATTGGGGGGGATCTGTTGTACGCCCAAGGCGTTACGCAGCAAAGAAAATACCACTGCCAATTTGAGAAAAGAGGTGGCCATAACTGCAATAAAGGGGAGCAGAGCCAATAAGGCCAGCCCGATGATAAGATCCAACTCGTTTGGTAGTTGGATCATGATTGTTTCTCCGTAAAGAGATGTTCAACTCTTACACCTAAACGCCCCTGAATGTCCACCAACCGCCCGGAACCGAGGCATTTCTGATTGACGAGAATACGTACTTCACCGTCTGGCGGAACACCAAGGTCAAGTAGTGAACCGGGTTGCAGACTGGTAAGCGTATGTAAATCCAAGGTCTGACGACCAACTTCGAAACTGACATGAACCTCCAGGCTGTTTAAGTCCGTTACCGGCAGAGTATTGTCAGGACTGTCAGGAGAGAGTGTGTGCATAGTGATTAACTCCAGTTTATGTTCATGGTATTTAAAGTAGGCCCAAGGTCGTCCTTCCAGATGTGCTAACAAAGGGGCATCTGGTTGTTGCTGTGGGGGCAGGAGCAGCACATCCCCTGGTTCCAGGGTGTGAAACTCGTCTAAAGTCAGGCTTATTGTTCCCCATTGCAGAGAAAGTTGTAATGGAATAGGCAAGTATTCGCCTGGTTGACGTTTTGGTAATATGGCAAATAAGGGCGAGGGTTCTGGTAACCAGAGTGGCAATATGGCACCTGGCCGCTCAAAGCGTAGTAATAAGCAGGCTGATAAAGAGAATTCTGATGTAGTTCGCAGTGCGGACCATGACAGGTCGGGTAGTGCTTTGCTCTGGTATTCCATCAATGCTAGCAGCAGATCCTGAGGGAGTGAGGTTAAATCCGCTTGTTGTAGATCGGGGGCAAGCCACAGAGACAGTTCGGCTGCATGGCAGAAAAAAGAGAAAGTATGCCCTTTCCAGTGGGTGATCAACACCTTGTCCAGTGTTTTGGGAGGGGAAACGATATCCAGGGTGAGATGACCATTAGCCCAGCTAAATTGTTGCTGATGACGACTCAGGGTTTGACGCAGAGTCAATTCTTCCAATGAGACTTTGGGTAGTAGCGTCAGGCTATTCATGCATCGTTTTTCCATTCTTCATATATGCTGCGACTCTGGCGTGATCCGTGCTCGCTATCCGTTTGAGACGGGAGGGAGAGTTCGACCGTTTGTGTTGGATAAAGGAGCTGTAGACGTTCAAGTAGCTCAAAGCGTGCCTGCTTCAGTTGTTGTTGAGCTGCCGGACTCGCCAAAATCTCTATTTGAAGTTTGCCATTCTCATTGGTTAGTTGAATCTCAAGAGCACCCAGATTAGGGAGTGTCAAATGTAATGTTGGCGGGCGTTGCTGCCGTGTTAGTTCGATACTGATCTCCACACTCAATTTATCGATCAACGTCTCCAAAAAAGGAGAAATGGTTGAGGTTGCTTGCATCGTAGCGAGTATGCGCTCACCAGGCAGGAGCTGTGTTTGTGGAAAGAAGGGCACTTTTCCTGCTGATTCGCCAGCATCGGAGGGCTGAATGTCAGACTCTTTTGGCTTTGATGCCGATAAATGGTATGTCTCGATTTCGGTAAGAATCTTTTGTTCCGTGATGCTGATTTCATCAGCATGGGGAATAGGAAAAGCCAGATCCGCCTGCTGGCGGGGAAATATGCTTTGCTCTTGTGTATCTTGCTGAGATCTGGATATGCCGGGCGTTATTTGCGCCACTGCATAATATACCGGTTCATCGTTTGCGTCTTTCTGTGCAGGAATCGCTGTTGTGCCAGAATAGGCTGCGACAGAGGGCGTGATATCAACCGGCTTTAGGTCAGCAGATTGTGTGTTCAGAGCAGATTGGCGCGTCAGGATACTGGGCGTTGGCAGAGATTCTTTTATTTCGTTAGCGATCTCATTGAGACGATTAACAGAGGCCAATAAGCTTTTTTTCTGATTTTGAGGTTGTGTGGGTACGTCTCGTCCTGGTAATGGATGAAGAATTGCTGTGTCCGGATGAGGCACAACCGTAGATGTCATGTTGACCGGCTCCAGATTGGGAGTGTGTACTGGGAGGTCTGGTGTCGCCAGAGAGTTTGCCCTCATATCGTGTTCCTGGGACTCTTTTATCTCAATGGGGCGGCCAAATTCTGCTAAAGCTTCTTTATGCTTCAGGTTAGCTTGGTTCTCTTCTCTCTTATGTGAAAAAGAAGAGGTGCTATGGTATGGCAGCGGTAAGGTGTGTTTGTGCGGATCATCAGTTGCCTGATGTGTGGAATCGAATGGAGGAAGTTCCTCATTTGCATCATGCGTGGAATGGAGATCCGCTGTTTTGCTGTTTGTGGCCGTGTCGGTTAATGATTGATCCACCCGTCGTGCTGTTGACGGACGCGTATTGGTGGCGTGAGAGGCGATAGCCAGTTCGAAACGGCGCTGCAAATCTGCATCCGCCGTTGCGGGGGACGTTGGGAGGGAGGAAACACCTTTGCCGATAGCTGTCAGTGGGTTCATACTCTTCTGTTTTACACTCTTTCTTGGCGATGGAACTCTTCTTGTTCCCGCTCTTCCAGGTATTCACCTTGGGCGCGGATCGCCTCTTGTTCCAGGCGACCCAGTTCGTTAAATTTTTCCTGCTGCTGACGTGCGTGGTGCAGTATACGTTGGCATTCTTGTAGTTTACGGAGTTCCAGTTCCACTTTTTCGGTCATTTCAGCGACTTCCTTTTCCAACTGGGCTTCATTTTCGCGCAACAGGGCAATTTGTTGTTGCCAGCGCTCAAGGCCTTTGCGGTCAATGGGTTGGCCTTGACACAGTTTAAAAAGACGTTGCTCTTCTTCTATTCGCCATTGACAGTAATCTTGTAAGGCTTGCAAAGCCTGTTGATGGTGTTGACGCGTCGTTTGAAGTTTCATTTGTTGCAGGGACAAATGTCGTTCAGCGCGTTCAACACGCAGTGCTTTTATGCGTTGTAAACGGCTAATCATTGTTTCGTTATCTGCTGCAAGAGCGCTAAAGTTTGCGGCAAATCACTTGTTTCATGAGTGCCTTGGCGTAACCAGCTACGTATTGCTTCAATGTGTGCAATGGCATTGTCGGCAACGGGATCTTGCCCCTTCTTGTATTCTCCGATCTGCAACAAAAGCTCAACTTCTTCATACTTAGCTAGCCAATGACGCAACAGACCCGCCTGAGCCTGGTGTTCAGGAGTGATAATTTGGTTCATTACCCTGCTAGCGGAACGTAACACATCAATAGCTGGATAATGGTTAGCCGCAGCCAGCTTGCGTGACAAAATAATGTGACCATCAAGGATCGAGCGGGTCTCGTCCGCTACGGGTTCTGTCATGTCATCCCCTTCCACTAATACAGTGTAAAGGGCGGTAATTGATCCCTTGTCAGATTGACCGGCACGTTCCATTAACCGTGGTAACGCCGCGAATACTGACGGCGGATAACCGCGTCGGGTTGGCGGTTCACCGGCAGCCAGACCTATTTCTCGTTGCGCTCGGGCGAAACGGGTCACGGAATCCATCAGCAGGAGTACACGTTTACCTTGATCACGGAAGTATTCAGCGATTGAGGTCGCTACAAACCCAGCCTTAGCCCTCTCCATCGCCGGACGATCTGAGGTAGCGACTACCAGCACTGAACGTTTCAGCCCTTCTTCACCCAGATCCGATTCGATAAATTCCCGCACTTCGCGACCACGTTCACCGATGAGTGCTAGCACAGTCACATCAACTTCCGCGTTACGAATCAACGTAGATAACAGCGTACTTTTGCCACCGCCCGCCGCGGCAAAAATGCCCATACGCTGACCTTCACCACAGGTTAGCAAGCCGTCAATAGCCCGCACGCCTAGCGAAAGTGGGTGTTCAATCCGTTTTCGACTCATGGGTGCCGGAGCATCCCGATAAACCGGATACAAAGCTTGTGGTTCCGGCAACTGTCCGCCGGAAAATGGATTACCCAACCCGTCAAGAACTTGTCCTAATAAATAATCACCTACGCCAACCTGATGCATGGCTCCGGTTGGACTCACTTCGGTATTTGAAGAGATGCCAAACATCTCGCCAAGTGGTGTCAACAGGGCTTGATGTTGTTGAAACCCAATAACCTCTGCCAGGAGGGACAGTGTATTGTCAGGATTGCGTAAATGACAAAGTTCACCTACCCGCACACCGGGGATGACAGCCTTAAGTAATGTACCGGTGACTTGAGTAACCCTGCCGCGAATCTGAATTAGTCGACATTCATTAATAGCATGGCGCATTTGGCCAGGAATATGGTCAAGGGAAAGCTTCATGATCGTTTATATAACCTCTGCTGCGAGTACTATAAAGAAGGGAAAGCGGAAGAGATTGCAACCTGAGTCGGGAGTTTTTAGAAAATGGTTGGAGTTTGCGTAGCTGTTCCCAGCTTTGATCAGTGAAGCTTCCTGATTTATGGGTTGCTGCTTATGCTTGATGCATCTTACATCAGCTTCAATGGGCAGATGAATGGTGAATCCTGCCCTTGACGATAGTTTACGGCGGATTTTGCTAAAAATTCACGGCTGATTTTGGCATAGGCACCGGGACGGTATCTTTATAATTTGTCCATTATTAACTCTGATATGACAGGATAGGCTATGGATATTATCCAGAATCATCTTCATTCAATAACTTTGTCAGAACCTGATGCCGGGATTACAGCACAACAGGAGCAGGCCAGGGTCGGTCAGTTTCAGGGAGAGAAAGTGGTACTGGTTACTGCATCCCAGTCTTTTGCTGACGCGGCCGAAGAGCTGACTTTTGCATTTTCGGAACGCAAGGATATGCCGCTCTCCAGACGTAAAGTTAGCGATGGACATGCCAGAGTGCGGGAAATTGAGGCATTGGTGGGTGAATACTTACAGAAGGTGCCGGATCTGGAACGCCAACAAAAGGTTAATGCGTTGATCTCTCATTTAAATAGCAGCCAGCTGACGAATATTGCTCAGTTACAGGCTTATCTGGAAAGTTTCTCTGGAGAGGTGAGTGAGCAATTCTATGCGCTGAGTCAGGCCCGTGATGCGTTGGCAGGTAGGCCAGAGGCGCATGCCATATTGACATTGGTTGAACAGGAGTTGTCACGTTTAGCACAAGAGCAAGGTATCGCTATCGAGTTAGGAGCTCGCATTACACCTGATGCCTCGACAGCAGCCAGAGATGGGGTTGGTAATTTGCAGGCATTGCGTAACATCTATCGTGATGCTGTTATGGATTATCAAGGGCTGTCAGCGGCCTGGCGAGATATCCAAGCCAATTTCAAGAGCAGCTCCCTGATGGAAGTAACAGGATTCATCATGAAAGCCCTGAGCGCTGATCTGGACAGCCAACCGCGACAACTTGATCCTATTAAGCTGGAACGTGTGATGAGTGACATGCATAAGCTCCGTCTGCTTAACAGTTTGTCGGTTCAGGTTGAGCAGTTATGGCAAAGCGTGGTAAAGGGGGAAAATCATGGCATACGGGCCTTCTGACCTTATGGGTGATGTCGTTTCTTTGATTGAGAAACGTTGGGCCAATGTGCGGGATGTTGAAATGCTCGGTCATGCTTTGAGCTTGCAGAATAGTCAAACTCAAATTCATTTCTACCGGGAGTTGAAGCGATTGATTCGATTGATTCCGGTGGAAGTGTTCAGTGATGAAGAACAGCGGCAAAACCTGCTTAATTCTTGTCAACTGGCGCTTGATACAGCAATTGAGAGAGAAGAAGACGAATTGTGGTCAGGAGAGGGAGCATCATGAACTGGATAGAGCCACAATTGCTCCAGTTTTGTCAGGATTTGGGTATGGAGATGTTTGATGCTTCCAGTCCCTTGATCCAAATCGATTTTGAATATTCTGGCACATTACAGATTGAGCGCTATGGTGGATCATTAACGCTTTGGCTGGCTCGTGAAATTCCCTGGCATCAGGGGAGAGAGGCGATGGTTAAGGCGATGTTACTCACCTTCAGCGGTCAGGGGCCAGAACTGCCCTTGCGTTGTGGTTGGTTGGGGGAAGATCGCTTGTTGTTGTTTGTGACATTGGATGAACGGAATATAACGTTGCCTTTGCTGCATCAGGCATTTCGCTCCTTACTAAGAGTACAACGTGAGGTGCTCGCTTCGTGAGCAGAATCGCCTCCGCCCATATAGGAATTGAGCAACTGACGGCGATCAGTCGGGAAGAGATAGGGGTTGGCTTACCTGACCGCTATGCGTTATTGCCCGATGGTCAATCCGTTGAAACTCACTCTGCGCGTCTTTATCCAGCCAATAAAGCTGATCAGGCTTTGTTGGCCTTTGCCTGCCCACAAGATGGGTTTCATTCTCTGTTACGTCCCCATGACTTCCGTCAGGCTGTCAATAGCTTGCGTGCAACCTTGCAACAAGATGATGACATCAGGGTACAGCATGCTGTCTCCCTGCTGGAAAAGATGAATCAAGATGAACAGTTGTTGCAGATGGCCCTGCACTTGTTGCACAAGGTATAACCATGACTCTTAGTTATAAACAGCAAAGCGCTTTGCTGCTGCTCGGCTGGCTTCAACTCCAGTATGGTCATCCTGACCGAGCCCGTATTTTATTGGATGCATTACTGGCTTTGCATCCTGAACATCAGGAAGGACGCCGTGCTTTGGTGGTTTCATTACTTAAATTGCAAGAGGGGAGTGTAGCGAAAGAACATTGTGCTCTCTTACAGGATCAGGGAGAACAAAGTGAGGCTCTTTGGCTTTGTGTCAGTCGCGCCTGCCAACAGGAAGGGAACCTGGAAGAAGCACGCAGTGCTTATCAGCGTTATCTTTCTCAAGGGACCGTACTATGAATCGCGGGCTTGAGTTATTAAGCCGGATCGGCGAGCGTAAAGATATTATGCTGGCAATACTATTGCTGGCGGTTGTCTTCATGATGATTCTGCCACTTCCTCCTTTCCTGCTGGACATTCTGATTGCCATTAATATGACCATCTCTGTCGTACTAATGATGATGGCGGTTTATATTAACTCCCCCTTGCAGTTTTCCGCTTTTCCTGCGGTATTACTGGTAACAACCCTGTTTCGTTTGGCACTTTCAATCAGTACCACCCGGATGATCCTCTTGCAGGCTGACGCCGGGAAGATTGTTTATACCTTTGGTAATTTCGTGGTTGGTGGAAACCTGATCGTAGGGATAGTGATCTTTTTGATCATTACCATCGTACAATTTATCGTCATCACCAAAGGTTCAGAGCGTGTGGCTGAGGTTAGCGCGCGTTTTTCCCTTGATGCTATGCCTGGTAAGCAGATGAGCATCGATGGAGATATGCGTGCTGGCGTTATCGACGTCAATGAAGCCAGGGAAAGACGCAGCACTATCGAGAAAGAGAGCCAGATGTTTGGTTCGATGGATGGTGCGATGAAATTTGTTAAGGGTGATGCTATTGCCAGTCTCCTCATCATCTTTGTCAATATTCTGGGCGGAATAACCATAGGCGTTACTCAGAAGGGGATGTCAGCATCTGATGCATTGCAGCTCTATGCCATTTTGACCGTGGGTGATGGTATGGTTTCTCAGGTGCCAGCTCTGCTGATTGCCATCACGGCAGGTATTATTGTTACCCGGGTTTCGTCGGAAGATTCCTCGGATCTGGGGAATGAGATTGGCGAACAGATCATTGCTCAACCAAAGGCGCTACTAATTGGTGGTGTTTTATTGGTGTTGTTTGGCCTTATTCCTGGATTCCCGACATTAATCTTTTTTATGCTTGCGTTGGTGGTGACCGGTGGGGGTTATTTTCTGTTCCAGCGTCAGCGGCAAGCCAATGCTAGTCAGCAAGCTGATCTTCCCAGCCTGTTGGCTCAAGGGGCAGGTGCCCCGGCGGCTAAATCTAAGCCCAAGGTTGGCAGTAAAACCAAAGGCGGAAAACTCGGTGAGAAAGAGGAATTCGCGATGACAGTTCCTTTACTTATTGATGTGGATGCCGGATTACAGGCTGAGTTGGAAGCCATTTCGCTTAACGATGAATTAATACGGGTGCGGCGCGCGCTCTATCTGGATTTAGGAGTACCCTTTCCAGGTATCCACTTACGCTTTAATGAGGGTATGAAGGCAGGAGAATACCTGATCCAACTGCAAGAGGTACCCGTTGCCCGTGGTCGGCTGCGTTCAGAACATCTGTTGGTACAGGAGCCGGTCAGTCAGTTGGAATTACTGGCTATCCCTTATGAGGAAGGAGAACCACTGTTACCTAATCAGCCTACTTTGTGGGTAGCCGAAGCACATCAGGAACGTTTGGCTAAATCCGGGATGGCAGTTTTATCCATGTCTCAGGTGATCACCTGGCATTTGTCACATGTGTTGCGGGAGTATGCTGAAGATTTTATTGGTGTGCAGGAAACCCGCTATCTTCTGGAGCAGATGGAGGGCAGCTATGGCGAGTTGGTCAAGGAGGCCATGCGCATCATCCCATTGCAACGGATGACTGAAATACTGCAACGGCTGGTGGGAGAGGATATTTCTATTCGTAATACACGTGCAATTCTTGAGGCCATGGTGGTATGGGGGCAAAAGGAGAAAGATGTAGTGCAGTTGACGGAATATATTCGCAGTAGCCTCAAGCGTTACATCTGTTACAAGTATGCTAATGGTAACAACATCCTGCCCGCTTATTTGTTGGATCAGCAAGTAGAGGAGCAGATCCGAGGAGGCATTCGCCAGACAAGCGCAGGGAGTTATCTGGCGCTGGACCCGGCGGTGACGCAAAGTTTCCTTGAACAGATGAAAAAAACGGTGGGTGATTTAACACAGATGCAGAATAAGCCGGTGTTGATCGTATCAATGGATATTCGTCGCTATGTGCGCAAGTTAATTGAAGGTGATCACCATGGCTTGCCGGTGCTCTCGTATCAGGAGCTAACTCAACAAATCAATATTCAGCCTCTTGGCAGGGTTTGTCTATGAACCGTGATCCGCTTATCTCTTGGTTTGAGGATCAAGGTTATTCGGTACAGCCTCACTGTATGGGGAGTAGCCCAATTCCTCTGGGCTGGCGTGTATGGTGTGAAGGCTGCGAAATTGCCTGGCGCTATGATGCACCGCGAGTTTGGATCGTGATGTTACGCCGTACCTGGCAGCGCCGAGGGCTTGCTAATCCATTTGCGCCTCTTTATCTGTTGGCAACAGCAACGATGGCTGTGCTTGGGCCGGGTAGCCGACTTTATGGTCAAGTTAATACTTTGGTTGACTCTCCCCTTAATGATGAACGTTTAGCTCGGTTCTATCACCGCTGGACAGGCGCGAGTGAGGTCGCGCCTGGCTGGTTCGAGTTAGAAGTCAGTCGCGTTATCTCGTTACATCAGATGAGAAAACAACAAAAAAAAGTCCAACTCTGACAGGAAGAATCAATATCTCTCTTTATTATAGGAGTCACTGATGCAAGAGGAACCCAATGCCAAAGTACTGCAAGCAGCTGAGGAAGCCATTAAGGACAGTGATCACAGACTGCAATTGTTACAGGAGATGTGGCAGTCTCTTGGCATCAACCCAAATGTGGGTACAGAGCTGTTTGGTCATGCTGATACTTCTTTGGTTCAGGATGCTGAGCAGGAGCTGCTGACAGAAGTTAATCGCTTACGAAGCAGCCATTCTCACTCTTTGGAAGAGGGAAAGCGTCTCCGTCGCCCACCTCGTCTGCGTGGCATTATTGTATAAGGATTTTAAGGTGGAAATTAGGCCATATCAAAATGACCCACAGCTTTTCTTGGCAGATCTGGAGAAGGTTTCGCTGGATAAACTACAAGGTTCTGGATCTTCTGAGCTTGATAAATTAGTTGAGCTTATTAGTAAAAATAAGATCAAAATTGAAGCAAAATATGATCCGGCTAGGGATACGGTAAAATTTGATACAAGGACTATTACTGACGATGAAGAGCTTCTGAAAAAAGTGATTGCCTATTTCCTACCAGCGGATGCTGTTGTCAAGGATGGTCACTTAGATAGCCAAATAAAAAATGGGATCGAGAATCTTAAATCCTTCTTGGATAGTCCGACGAATACATTAAAAACTTGGACGTTAAGAGATTTCCTGGCTACGGTTCATTTTAATTTGACTCCGGATCGTCTGGATGATGATGTAATCGATATATTTGTTTCTGTGATGTCGGGTCATGATAAAAAACGACTTGAGTTGCGTGATGAGTTGGCTGCATTAACTGCGGAGCTAAAGATTTACAGCGTTATTCAGTCGGAGATTAATGCGAAATTGTCAGCTAAGGATGGTGAGCAGAAGCTTTCTATTGACAGTACATCTTTCGACTTGCGGGACTATAGGAAATATGGTTTTAGCGATGAAGCTGCTTTTAGGAATAGTGCAGAATATAAGCTATTAAACAAGATATCTTCTGGTACTGGCCCCATCTCCATTAAGACATTTTTAGAAAGTCCTAACAAGCAGAGTGGAGCTATGAAAAGTCTGGAGAATTCGTATGAATATGACAAAGACAATAATCGCCTGGCTAACTTTTCTACTTCGGTCAACGATCGCGTAAATCCACTAAACAATACTGTCCAGGAAAAAACCACGCGTTTAAATGACGTGAGTTCTCGCTACAACGCTGCTATTGAAGCGTTAAACCGTTTTATCCAGAAATACGACAGCATTATGCGTAATATTCTCGGCGCAATTTAAGGAATAATTATGGAGCACCAAGAAACACCTACCACTTCTGACCAGTACGCACAAGAATTGGAGTCCTTTCTTCACGACGGCGGTACCCTTGCCATGTTGAAGGATGTCTCCAGTGATACGCTGGAACAGCTTTATTCATTAGCGTTCAATCAGTACCAGTCAGGTAAATGGCAGGATGCGCATAAGATATTCCAGGCCTTATGCATGTTGGATCATTATGACTCCCGGTTTTTTCTTGGGCTGGGGGCATGCCGTCAGGCAATGGGACAATTAGAGCAGGCGATCCAAAGTTATAGTTATGGAGCGATGCTTGATATTAATGAGCCTCGTTTTCCATTTCATGCTGCCGAATGTCTCCTGCAATTGGGAGAGCTTGATGGGGCCGAGAGTGGCTTCTACTCGGCTCAACAGCTAGCGGCAGCTTTGCCGGAACAGGCTGCTTTAGCTGCCAGTTCTAGCGCAATGTTAGAAGCCATCACAATAAAAAGGACTCAGGAAGATGACTCTGATAGCAAATGAACACCAAGTTCCTCTATTGCGAGGCGGTTTTCAGGTTGATGATATCCCTGTGGCTACACCTCCTAAAGAGGATTATCGCGTTACGCCTAGCCAGGCTGGTAACGTATCGTCTGATGTAGCTAAGTTACGAGGGGTATCATTGCCGGAACCATTAGCAGTGAGTAATACTCGTCTTGATGTTCAGCAACAAGGGAAAATAGCTAGTCTGGTCGCATCGGTTACGCAAGGAGTAGCGTTGGCAACAGGGCTGACAACAAAGCTGACAGCAGAGTTGAAAGAAACTTCGCGGTTGGCCTCTTTGGCGATGTCCTCACTTGCGGAATTAGAAATTGAACTGGGCAAACTGACCAGTGAGATCGAGCGTACTCAAACGAAGCTCAATATCCAGAATATCCAGCGGGCGCGTCAGGAAAGCTTGCAGAAAATGGATGAGAACCAGCAGAAGATCAAAGAAGCAGAAAATTCTGCTAAAGAGGCGCAAAAATCTGGGTTGTTTTCCAAAATCTTCGGTTGGATCAGTGCGATTGCCTCAATTGTGGTCGGGGCGATCATGGTTGCTACTGGGGTTGGTGCGGTAGCAGGCGCTATGCTGATTGCCGGAGGGGTAATGGGTGTGGTGTCTCAGGGACTGCAACAAGCGGCTCAGGACGGTTTAATCAGCAAGGAAACCATGAAGTGGCTGGGGCCAGTAATAACTGCGATTGAGGTTACGATGGCGGTGGCAGCAGCGGCAGTCAGTTTCGGTGGTTCAGCCGCTGGCTTGATAGCCAAAATGGGCGCTAAGATGGGCACTAAAGTGGCTGAAATGACGGCTAAGATGGCAGTAAAGGCGGCAGAGCTTTCGGCAAAAGTCGCCAGTACGGCGGCTAATACAGCTAATACTCTGTCTCGTAGCGTGAAAGTAGGTATTCAGGTGAGTGACGTGGTTGTTGATTTAGCTAATGGTGGTGCTCAAGTTGCCAATTTTGCGTTCCAGAGTA
This sequence comes from Photorhabdus stackebrandtii, assembly GCF_011189495.1. NCBI lineage: Bacteria > Pseudomonadati > Pseudomonadota > Gammaproteobacteria > Enterobacterales > Morganellaceae > Photorhabdus > Photorhabdus stackebrandtii. The sequence continues at coordinate 26,219 of NZ_PUJV01000004.1, read as the reverse complement.
AAGCGGCTAATCGACAAGCAGATGTACAACTTTCACGTAGCGAATTGACGGCATTCCAGGCTGTAATGGATAAGCTTAAAGAGGAATTGTCCCAGATGGTGGAATCTTTCCAACATGTGATGGAAATGGTCTTTCAGATGCTCAATGCCAGGGGTGACATGATGAACAATCTTGCCAGCCAACCGCATAAAATTTAGGGAATAAAAAGATGAATACTATTGATAGCTTCAACGTTTCTCAGGCGATCACTTTCAGCAATACAACTGATGTTGTGATTGATAAAAATTCTGCGGTAACAACACATGAAGCAGCGATCCAGCAGTCGGAAAAAACCGGGCGTATGGATAAGGTTGATTTGATTGCACCACGACAGGGCCTTGATCTCAGTCGGTTAGGTAATGTTAAGCAAGAATTGACTAGCACATTGGATATGATGTCGTTGCTTTTTGAGATCGCCAGGAAGATGCGTGAATTGGGTATCTTGCAGCGTGATACCGAAAACAAGGCAACGATTGATGCTCAGAAGTCACAAGTAGATGAGATGCGTCATAGTGCCAAGTTGACGATTGCTATGGCTGTTGTTTCAGGTGTAATGGCGTTTGGTTCAGCATTGATGGGTGGCTTCTCTGCTTTTAAAAATAGTCAGTCGATTAAGCAGCAGAAGACGCTGGACAATAATATTGCTGGCCGTAACGAATTAATCGACATCAAGATGCAACAGTTGGGTAAGAGTAGCGATACGGATCGGGCAGCGATTGGTAAAGTATGGGATACAGCGCAAGATGCTGACAAGAATGCTCTGAAATCTCTTACACTGGTTTTTGATAATCGTAACAGCAAGCAGCAGATCTCCAGTTCGGTGATGAACGGTTTAAGAGATATGTCTAATAATGCAGTGCAGGTAGAGCAAGGACTTTCTCAGGCCAAAGCCAAGGAGCATGAAGTCGATTCGTCTGTTGCCCAGCACGAAAAACAAAAGAGTGAAGATCAGATCTCATTGAATAACAACTTTATGAAAGATGTCTTGCAGTTGTTGCAACAACTCTCTCAGAGCCATAATCAGGCATGGCGTGCGGCGGCTGGTGTGGTGTAATCCTGGTAGCCGATAAACGCATATTGTAAGTATGAGCGCCCAAAAGAAGGGCGCTCAAGTTGTTAATAACGCTTTGGTTTTTTGATCAGGACTCTGATTTACCAAGGTTAGTATAAAACTAAGTTGACCAAGAGAACCTATCTCACGACAGTATTGACTTGAAATAGTTATCTTCGCAGGACATTTTATAGAGCAGAATGTGTTACAGAAAAAGCACTTCACCGATGATCTGGCACTCGGTTTACAATCACCAGAGTGACCTTTTTATTAAAAGAACTGCCTTTGAGTGACAGAGGCATAAAAGATGATGGTAGTAAACTAGCTCCCTTTTCTGCAGGAGTAACCCGTTTGCTTAACCGCGCGGTAACTTCAAGTTTACCTGATTTTCTTCTCAGCGGGAGTAATCCATGGATGTGATAGTTATCATCAACCAAGTTTTGGCTGAATTTGCTGCCAAATTTGGCTTGCCACATTTAGCTTTAAATCATGAAGGTGTGTCTGCTCTCTGTTTTGATGAGCATCTTAACCTCTCTTTAATCTTAATTCCTGAACGTGATCAACTCGTTTTACAGGTAGATGTTGCTGATATCACTGCGGTTGGGGAGGGAATTTTCCGTCAATTAGCCAGTTTCAATCGTCATTGGTATCAGTTTGACCTTCACTTTGGTTTTGATGAATCAACTCAGATGGTACAGCTTTATCGGCAAATGTCAGCCAGTCGGCTCAGTTTGACAACTTTTGAGGAGAGCCTTTCGAGTATGTTGGATCATACCGAGTTTTGGCAGGAGTTATTGCAGGCTCAACTTCCAACTGACTCTCAACTGAGTAAATCTCTGGGAATGCGAGTATGAAAATTGATAATTCATTGCCTATTCATTTAACAAACGTATCTCATGAGCATGATAATCTTTGTTGTGATCGCCGGGTTATACCTGGGCATGTACCGCAAAACGTTCATGAGCCGCTTTCTGTAGTATTGAGTCGAAGTCTTGTAATAGAGCTTGAGCATGAGGCGGCGTTACAGCGTTTGTTGGATGGGCAGTATACCCCGTTATCACAACGTAGAATCAGCCTGTTATGACCAAAATAGGGTTGGTATTACTGTGTTTGCTGATTACCGGGTGTGTCAGTAAGGTAAGCAAGAATGACGCATCGCCGTTGATTGAGGGGGATGTAACCATGCCAGTTTCTCTGCTCAGAACAGCAAACGTTGAGCTGTCATTGCTTACTGTTGTTGAAGGAAAAGTATTGACAGTAGGTGAGATGAATTATCGTCTGGATATGTTACCCCTCACTTTTTCTATGCGTTTAAATCCACAGTTTTCCCATGATGAGTTGTTTTTAAGAACCCGCCTGCGCTGGGATGGGAAACGAGCGATACAGGCAAAGAGTCAACAACGAATTGTGACAGGAAAAAGAATTGTAGTGCAATTGTCTCCTTTACCTTGTTATCCAGAGTGTCTATAAGCTTGAATAGTCAATATCTTGGGCTATTTACATTATTTTATATTGAATAATTTCACGGGATATTTTCTTATTTATATTATCTAATATGTAATTTAATTGATTTTCAATATTAAATATTTATACAATAATACATTGTATAAATTACTATTTCCCTATTTCCCTATTTCCCTATTTCCCTATTTCCCTATTTCCCTATTTCCCTATTTCCCTATTTCCCTATTTCCTGATCATAATTTGCATTAAGATATCTGAAGCATTAATTAAGATACGGCATTGTCTATTGGATACTCTCTACCGATTATAACGACACCTTTCCTATCATTCTTTCCTAAGACTGACATGCTGAAAGACTAAGATAATAACATTAATAGTGGATAATGATGTGCTCCATAAAATTCATCGGATGGAGATATGACTGTTTAATCATTCGAACTTTACTCTGTCTTATTTACTGGATTAATAAAATTGAATTGTTATGGTTACATGAAACAGTAACATGAAAATTCTCTATAAGAAGATCACTTAATCGTCATGCAATAAGAGAGGCAGGAAGTTTTTTTATTTTGTATAGAAAAAAGATAAAAAATCCTGCTTTAAAAAGATTGTTAGCGAAACGTTTTATTCGACAAGTTGCTTTGAGAGATTTATTATTTGGGGTGCATAATTATCATGAGGTATGGTTTGTTATACGTTGTAAATTAATATTATTATTAAATAAATTCATTAATTGGTGATTACGATGTTCTGAATGTAAATTTCTCTGACGTGATTACTTGGTTGCTTCATAATTTATTGGGGCAGATAACTCAACGTTTAACGCTGGCGATGAAGATTGTAAGATTAATGTGTCAATCGGTTGCGGGTGTAGCATTGTTCATGTTTTGTTATCATGCGGTGTGCAGATTGAGTATGATAATGAAATAAAAACTTAGAATGGTATTTATAATCTCTTTGCTGAGGATAGGATTATGAGTCAATTTCACTGCAATAATATAACAATAGATTACAATAACAAGGGAATCGGTCCGATAACATTGCTACTGCTTCCTGGATGGTGTGAGCCTAAAACGGTTTTTATTCCATTTGAAGCGTTAGCTGCGGAAACTTTCAGAGTGATTAGTTTGGATTGGCGTAATCATGGGTTATCTTCCCAATCTGCGTTGCCATTAACGCCAGAGATGTTATTAAATGATGTTGCTTCTTTCATTAATTCATTAGATATAGAACAGCTTATACTGGTCTCAGTTGCTCATGCCAGTTGGATTGCTGCTGATATAGCAGAAATAATGCCAGAGAGGGTATCTGCATTCGTATTTCTTGATTGGATTATGACTACCCCTGACCCTGCATTTTTTCAGTCAATTAGCGATATACAAGATCCTGAAAATTGGATTTCAGCAAGGGATTCTTTATTTAATTTCTGGATGGGGGGAGGAAATAATAAAATTGTTTTGGATCATTTAGTTAAAGAAATGTCACAAATGGATTTCTCTGTGTGGGAAGCTGCCGGAAAGGCGATAGCCGGAGCATATAATAGATACGGTTCTCCCTTGGAACGATTGAAAATTTTTTCCGGAAGGCATCAATGTATGCATATTTATTCTTTGGACAGAAGTGATAATTATTTACTTGAGCAGCAAAAGTTTTCCTCTGAGTACTCATTCTTCCAGGTGAAGCGGTTGGAAAATGCCACGACCCATTTAGGGATACTTGAACAACCTGAAGAGGTTTATCGTGTATTAAAGGCGTTTATATTAAAAGAGTAGAGATGAGGGGGCTTGGTTTAGTTCCAACTTTGTTTGTAAATTAATTAACAGAAATGAGGTCACTATAACAAGTCAATAATACGTTTCAGAATTTAAGTGTATGGTTCATTTGCTATTTGAAAACAGAGAGTTTAAGGCAGGGTAATAAGCCTTGCCTTTTAATTTAAGAACACAATGTTGAAGAGTTAAAAAATAAATTTTGAATTTGTTTTTATAGAGAAATTAATAATGAGTGTCAGGAGAGATATTATTTAGTTGGAATAGTTAATGCGTTAATAAATTATATATGTGTTAATTGTTATCATTCCCTGATACATAATGATACACAACCGACGTTTGTTGATGAACTCGGTATTATACTAAATGTAAGTAATCACCTTACAAAATTTAAGGCTGCGCTATGTGTGGCCTTTTCTTATTCTACTGATTTCGCAGTATTCCTATTAACTCAAATTTAAGGCTACACGGCAGCCTAAGGATTCCCATTATATCAATGGGAGGAAAGGATGAAATACATGGATAAACAGCCTGACATTTGGATGCAGCTATGGTTATGGCTGCTGTCAGTCAAAGAGCAAGGTATAGGTGCGGCACTGGCTGCTGCAATGGCTTATCTCAGAGGTCGATATAACGGAGGTAAGTTCTGGACGACAATTATGGATGCCATCATGTGTGCCATGATTGCCTGGTTTATTCGTGATGTGTTGGATTTCTTTGGTATGAGCACGGATTTGGCTTACATCGGCAGTGTCATTATTGGTTATCTGGGAACTGACTATTTCGGTCAGATCTTAAGAAAAGTGGTTAATAACAAAACAGGCAATAAAGTAGAAGGAGTAAACGATGAGCAGAGGCATACGAAACAATAACCCTGGCAATATTCGTTGGGGTGATGACTGGCAAGGTTTGGTTCCTGGATCACAGCGTACTGATAACGCTTTTTGTCAGTTTGTCAGTCCTGAATATGGTATTCGGGCAATGATTAAAATTTTGCATAATTACAATCGGAAATATGGTCTCAAAACAGTGAAAGGGATCATTTCACGCTGGGCGCCCCCCAATGAGAATAATACCGAGGGTTATATTAATCGTGTGTGTAAAGACACTGATGTTACCTGCGACCAGGTTGTTGATGTGTTTAATCAGGTATTTATGACCAAACTGATTAAGGCCATTATTACCGTAGAGAATGGTAGTCAGCCCTATAACAACGAGATCATTGATAAAGCTTTTTCACTTTTGTAGGGCGGAATGATGAAGTTTAACTCACACGGTTACACCTTCGTTGCCTTGGTTCTTGTCTCATTGGTGGCTCATCACTATTACGGTAAGTACACCAAACAGCTTGATACGACAGTCCGGCTACAGAGCGAGTTACTGGCGCAACAGAATGAAATCGTCAGTCAGCAGGAGAGGATAAAACTCCTGTCTGAACTGGATAATCAATATACAAAGGAACTTGCTAATGCCAAATCTGAAATTGATGCTCTTCGTGGTGATGTTGCCGCTGGCCGCCTCCGGTTGCGTATCGCGGCCACCTGTAATCAAAGCGAAACCGGTTCCTCCGGCAGCATGGGCAATGCAGGAGCCCCACGATTTAACCCGGCAGCTGAACAAGATTATTTCGATCTCCGAAGAATGATTGTTGAGAACAAAAAGCAAACTAAATACTTGCAGGAATATATCAAAACTCAGTGCCAGTAGCTGAGTTTTGATCATGTTATTTCACAATATAAAGCAGCGTAGGAGTGAGTTGGTTATCAGGCAAGTATGCTTAAAGTTAAACAGGGGATACTGTGTTTTGTAACACAACCCGATAACCATCAATATCTTCAAATGTTTTACCATTAACATCCCAGTATGGGTTGTAAGAAGGGACAGTGATAAAACCAGCGGCTTCCATTAATGATGATTGATGTAACCACTCTGAATGGTCTGATATATAGAAGGCCAGTAAATTATCTTGTGTGGGTGCTCTGCCTGCTATTGTACCGCGGTGATGTGTAAATTCGAGATGCCAGAGATGATCTGGATGCCCTAATATGATGCCATCAAAGTTTTCATGATTTTTAAATTGACCTAAAATAGTAAACCTTAAGCCTTGGCAGTACATGTTGGCAATCTGATTTAGGTTATCGGTTGGTCTGGCTATTCTTAGGATGGTTGATTTGTTCATGATAGTCCCAGTTGATAAAGTTTTTATTAAATATATTCAACTCTCAGATTTGTTACTTCTAATATAAAACAGTCGATAATCGTAGTTGATAATCGTGACAAATACAAAGTGGTGATCTTGACAGTCATAACACTTTTTAAGTGTGATAAGTTAAATTTTTAGATTATTAGCCCGAAAGTGGCTAATGCTACCGAGATATTATTTATAAAATAATTAAACTCAGTGTCTTACAATTTTTTAGTCTATTTGACAAATTCAATAGCTGTTTTTTGGGTCTGCCATCATTATATAAATTACAAAGTCACTTATGCGAATACCAACTTGATACGAGTTGGTGTTCATTTTTTGTCATCTAAAACATGTATCCAGTTTCGATAAACTTTGATGAATGTTCTTGTTATCCTGTAGTCAGCTGGGGTGGTTCTTACTTTCTGCTGGTAATAATATCTTATAAAATACATTCTATAATTAAATAGTTAATAAATATATTATTTGTTTGATTTATCTTTATACTTAATAGTTTGAGTTTCTCAAAGGTATTAAGTTGATTTCTATTGCTTTTATAAAGTGATATGACCAGTAACATAGAGACTTGTGATACTTAAGCAAAATTTTTATATTATATTATATCTTATTATATTATAATCTACTTTTCTTAGGGAGATTATAATTAATACTAATTGATATGTTTTTTTTATTTATTATTTTTTAAGGATAAATTTCTGATGAATATTAAGGAATTAATTATAGTTCTGGCATCATCTTGTTCTATGCTATTAGGTGGTTGTACTGTTGCTCCTGGGAGTAGTCTTCCTGTTTATAATAAAGAAATAATCAATGATAATGATAGTAACTATGATATTAATAATTTGGTAAATGTTTATCCGGTAACACCACAGTTAATTGAAAATTTGCGAGTGAATTCTGCTATTGCACGTCCTAATCCTGAGTTAGATAAAGAATTACAGCAATATGAATATCGTATTGGTGTGGGTGATGTCATTATGGTTACTGTCTGGGATCATCCTGAATTGACAATACCGGCAGGGCAATATCGTAGTGCCAGTGATACGGGTAACTGGGTGCATTCTGACGGAACGATTTTTTATCCATATATTGGAAAACTTCATGTGAAAGGGAAAACGGTCACTCAAGTGCGTACTCTGATTACAGAGAAGTTATCAAAATATATCGAATCTCCTCAGATTGATGTAAATATTGCTGCTTTCCGTTCACAAAAAGCCTATATAACAGGCGAAGTCGCCAAGTCTGATCAACAGCCTATTACCAATGTGCCTTTAACTATTATTGATGCGATTAACCGTGCTGGTGGTTTGACAGAAAATGCTGACTGGAAAAGAGTCATTTTGACTCATAAGGGAAAAGAGACAATTATTTCTCTGCAAGATTTAATGCAAAATGGTGATCTGAAGCAAAATCGTCTGCTCTATTCCGGCGATATCTTATACATTCCTCGCAATGATGATTTGAAAGTATTCGTTATGGGAGAAGTCAGGAAACAGAGCACGCTACGTATGGATCGCAGTGGAATGACCTTGACAGAAGCATTAGGTAACGCTGAGGGTATGGATCAATTATCAAGCGATGCGAGTGGAATTTTTGTTATCCGTTCATTACGCAATGTGCCTGATAATAATGGGAAAATAGCAAATATCTATCAGCTCAATGCTAAGGATGCAACAGCATTGATCCTGGGAACTGAGTTTAATTTGCAACCTTATGATATTGTTTATGTTACCAGTGCACCAATTGTTCGTTGGAATCGGGTTATCAGCCAGTTGGTGCCAACGATATCAAGCATTAACAACCTGACTGAAACAACCCGATGGATTCATACGTGGCCTAAGTAATGTTCAATTCTATTCTGATTGTGTGTGTGGGTAATCTTTGTCGATCTCCAATAGGGGAGCGTTTACTGCGGCAGCTATTTCCTCAGAAAGAGATTTATTCTGCGGGAATATCGGCTTTGACGGGTAAACCTGCACATGAGCTCTCAAGTAAGGTTGCGTCCAGACATGGATTGTCTTTGGAAGGGCATACCGCACGCCAGCTAACCAGTGAATTATGTCAGCAGTCAAGTCTGATTCTGGTTATGGAAAAAAAACATATTGAGGCTGTAAACCGGATAAACCTAGGGGCAAGAGGGAAAACAATGCTCTTTGGTCATTGGCTAAGTGAAATGGAGATTCCTGATCCTTATAAATCCGATATCGAGGTTTATGAATATGTATATCAATTATTATTTAAGAGTGCTAATGGTTGGTTAGGTAAATTATAACTTATAAGTATTTTTTAATTCTGGGTTTTTTATTTTTCATTACTTCTTAATAAAGTAATTATAGGCTTTTTATGACTACATCAGATAAATCAAGTCACACACATACGGATAGTGATGAAATTGATTTAGGCCGTCTTATTAGTGCCTTATTCGATTATCGCTGGGCTATTGGCGGAATCACTCTCTTATTCATGGTTATTGGTCTTGGTTATTCCTTGATTGCGACACCTGTATACAAAGCGAATGCTTTATTACAGGTTGAAAAGAAAAGCAGCGCACTATCTTTAGTCGGGGACATGACGGATATGCTGTCTGGAAGACAGTCAGATACATCAGCAGAACTGGAGCTATTAGTTTCCCGGATGATAATAGGCAAGACGGTCAAGGACTTGAGTCTGGATATTCAGGTTACAGCCGACTATTTTCCTGTGATAGGCAAGGGAATTGCTCGTCTTCGAGGTATGCCAAAGCCTGACATTGTTATTAAAAATTTTACGGTATCATCAGAGTATATTGGTAAAGCTATAAAAATATATGTCGATGATTCGGAAAATTATCAGTTGGAGTTTGACAATCAGGTTTTTCATGGGCAAGTGAACAAGGTACTTGATGCTGATGGCATAAATTTACTTATCTCAAATATCTTAGCTTCTCCAGGGCAAAGTTTTACATTAGTTAAACGGCCCCGGTTAGATGCCATTCGTTCACTGCAACAAGCTTTACGGGTGATGGAGAAAGGAAATAATACCGGCATTATCTCGCTTGAAATAGAAGGTGATGACCGTAAAAGAGTAAAATCAATACTTGATAGTGTCAGTAAAAATTATTTGCAACAGAATGTGACAAGAAAAACTGAAGAGGCTGAGAGTAGTCTTAGTTTTTTAAAGAATCATTTGCCTAAAGTTAAAATGGCGCTCAATAGTTCTGAAGAGTTGCTTAATCAGTACCGTCAGGCTAATGAATCTGTCGATTTATCACTTGAAGCAAAATCAGCTCTGGAGACATTGGTCCAGATTGAGAAACAGCTCAATGAGTTAACTTTTAAAGAAGCTGAGTTACAGCAATTGTATACCAAACAACATCCTGCTTATGTTGCTTTGCTTGATAAAAGGAAGACGTTGGCTGAGACTAAAAAGGAGCTGAACCAGTCAATCAAACGGTTACCGAAAACACAGCAGGAAATTTTACGTTTAACGCGAGATGTCCAGGTTGGGCAAGAAATTTATGTGCAATTACTCAATAAACAGCAGGAATTGAACATCCTGAAAGCTGGGACGGTTGGTAATGTACGTATTATTGATGAAGCTGTTGTAGAAAGTTCAGCTGTAAAACCGAAAAAGCCACTGATCGTTGCCGCTATGACGATGTTAGGGTTTATATTATCAATCGGAGTCGTTTTATTAAGGGTAATGTTCCGTAAAGGAATTGAAAGCCCTGAGCAATTGGAAGAAATAGGGGTTTCCGTTTATGCAACTATTCCACTATCTGAGACCCAGGTTAAACTTGAACAGCAACAGAAAAAGAGGACTTATCGTCAGAAATTGCGGTTATTAGCTATTCATGATCCTACTGATTTGGCTATTGAAGCATTGCGGAGTCTTAGAACAACCCTGCATTTTTCAATGATGGAATCCGCGAATAAAGTTATTCTTCTTTCTGGTTCAGCCCCTGAATTGGGAAAATCTTTTATTTCGGTGAACCTTGCGGCAGTATTGGCATTAGGTAATAAACGCGTTCTTTTGATAGATGCAGATATGAGAAGAGGCCATTTGCATAAGGTGTTGGAAAGTCCTCAATCTCTGGGGCTTTCTGAATATCTGGCTGGTCAGAATCAGTTAAAAGAGGTTATTACCAGAACCTATCTTACTGAACTTGATTTTGTCAGTCGAGGCGATATTCCGCCTAATCCGTCAGAGTTGCTTATGCATAATAGATTCAAGGAATTATTATCCTGGGCAGAAGAGCATTACGATTATGTCTTGGTAGATACTCCACCTATTTTAGCCGTAACCGATGCTGCGATTATTGGGAGATATGCAGGAACTTCATTGTTAATTGCCCGTTATTATAAAACGAGAGTTAAAGAAGTTGATGTCGCTATTCGTCGGTTTGAGCAAAATGGCACTCATATTAAGGGTGTGTTGCTAAATGCGGTAGAGAAAAACTCCAGTCTCTATTATGGCGGACATTATCAATACAGTTATAAGGATTGACCTTTTTCTCCGGCTTTAGGCCGGAGAAATTTTATCAATGAAATCTTACTGTTTTCTGGCAATAAATGAGTTCGCTTGAGTAAAAAGAAGAAAGCCACGGCGAAGCCTACCGAAATTTTTCTCCTGTTACTTTATGCCTTTACAGTGACAGAAGGTGGTTATAAGATGCATTTAAAATGAATCTTATTATCGGGGAACTCCTATGAGCGATCTTGTTTGCTATAAGCGAATGCCAATCTGGCAAAAAAACACCATTCCTGACATGTTCACTGAAAGACACAACACCAAGGAGGGGACGCATGCTTGTCTTGAAATCCTTGAAGGTGAATTGGAGTTTGTGATTTTCGATGGTGATCAGGAAAAAACGGCATACTTTCATGTGCAAAAGCAACCTCCTATTATTCAGCCAGAGGTCTGGCATAAAATAAAATGGATGAGTGATGATATTAAGTGCCAGCTCTCTTTCCTATGCGAACCACAATATCTGTTTTATAAGCAAAATAACTTGTCATTGCCTCATTCAGAGATCAGATACTTGGCAGATATTATTCCTCCTTGTAAAACATTGGATTTGGGATCCGGTCGTGGCCGGAATGCTTTCTATCTGGCAGAAAGAGGTTATGACGTTACAGCAGTGGATATCAGTTTGCAACATATTGACGCAATTAATATTATTAAAGAGAATCAACAGGTTAAAAATATCCATACCGCTGTTTATGATATTAACTCGCACAATATTATAGAAAAATACGATTTAATTATTTCAACGGTGGTTCTGATGTTTCTGCAACGGGAAAAAATCGCTAATATTATTCACAATATGCAGAAACAGACGAATGAGGGTGGGGTTAATTTGATTGTTTGTCCGGTTGAAACAGATTCTGCACCATATTCATTACTGCCATTTAAATGTTTCTTAAAACCAAGAGAGTTGGAGAGTTATTATGCTGATTGGGAAATGATTAAGTATAATGAAAATCCTGGTCATCTTCATAAAACAGATGAAAATGGCAACAGAATAAAATTAAATTTCGCAACACTTATCGCCATAAAGCGGTAAAATATTTAAATGAATATATTAATATCAACGGTCGGTTTAACCGACTGTTGATTTATTTTATAAGTTGCAATCACGAATGTATGTTCTATTCTACTACATTCCGGTTTTTATTATTAAAGATTAATAATAGGTTTGCATGATTTTGTTATATTGTTGTTGGTCACGGTACATTTGCAGATAGACTTGATATTTAGCTTGATGAAATAAAAAGGTCTCTTTTTCCGGTTTGATAACGTTGCCGTCATGTACCATTGATTTTGCTGCTTGAGTGAAATTTTCAAAAAAACCGCAGGCAACAGCACCGAGCAGGGCAGCGCCAAGATTAACGGCATCTTCTTCTTGGGGCAGATGAATTTCTCGTCTGGTGGCGTTGGCGTATTCACGTAGCCATAATGGGTTTTTGGTTGCGCCACCACATATAACCAGTCTGTTTATCTGGTGTCCGGCTTCTACTAATGTATCAATAATATGGCGGGTCCCATAAGCGATAGATTGCAGGGTTGCCAGGTAATAGCGGGCCAGAGCATTACGACCATTTTCCAGCGTGAGCCCGCTTACCATTCCCTTGGCGTTAGGGTTTGCCCTTGGTGAACGATTGCCGTGATGGTCAGCTAAAATATGTAAATGAACAGTTGGGTATTTTTCTTGTTTTTCTAACCGCGTAACGGCTTCATTCAGTAGCTGGTAGTATTGATGACCAGATACCTTAACTTCTGCTTCCAGCTCCTGCCAGCTGTTATGTTGACGAATTGACCACTCAACTAATGCACCGGTAGCGCTTTGCCCACCTTCGTTGAGCCAGTAACCGGGTAGCATTGCGCTGAAATAAGGTCCCCAGACACCCGGCACCATGACAGGATGGGGACTGACAATCATGTGGCAGTTTGAAGTTCCACTGATAATGGTCAGACTGCCTTCTGGATATGCACCGGTCAGTGCCAACCCACCCGCATGTGCATCAATAATACCACCGGCGACAACAACTCCTGTGTGTAGTCCAAAATCTTTAGCCACTTCTGCGGTCAGATAACCGGCTTTCTCGCCAATCTCAAGAATGGTAGATGGAACTTTATCGGTTAAATCTTCTAAACCCACCTCATGAAGTAGATCTTCGCTGAACTGTTTTTGATGAGCCAGGTAGTTCCATTTGCAGGTAAGAGTACAGATACTGGCTACATCAGCGGCAGTGGCTTTCCATACTAAAAAATCGGCTAAATCAAAGAAACGCCATACATTCTGATAACGCTGAGGAAAATGGTTTTTCAGCCACAATATCTTCGGTAGCTCCATTTCAGGACTGACTTCACCACCTGCATAGCATAGTGCCGGATCATTGGTCTGATTTATCGTGATGGTTTCTTTGGTTGCCCGGTGATCCATCCACATGATGATGTCGTGTTCAGGATCTCCATTTTCAGCGACAGAAAGCGGTAGCCCTTCATTCGCTACAGCAACTAGTGAACAGGTAGCATCGAAACCGATTGATTTAACATCAAGGGGATTAATATTCGCCAATGTGACAGCTTCTTTTACTGTTGCACACACTTGTGCCCAAATATTCTCAGAAGATTGTTCAATAAAATCGGTTTTTGGATGAAATTGTTGAATAGCGCGAACAGAGAATGCATGTCGTTTGCCGTGTTGGTCAAAAACCGCAGTACGGACACTGGCTGAACCAACATCAACACCAATGAAATATTGTTGTTCCACCATGCGATCCTCCTCTTATTCGTTAACTTAAGCCGACAAAATGAGTTGAACAGAACAATAACACAATGCGGTTATTCAATTATTGTGAAGCGGATCGAGAAAGATTCGATAGTTTTATGATGATAAAAAAATATTACACATATTTTTCTATTGCTTTTCTGACAGATGTAATAGACCTATTTCAGATAATGGTTTGTTTAAGAGGGAAAACACGATAGGTGGAGAAAGGATTTTTCGTAAAAAATTACTGTTAACTTATACTGATATGTTATTTGTTTAACTCATTACCTTTTTTTAAATACAAATAAACTTATTAATTAACAGAAAAATTAAATATAAAAATCGATATTTATTTTAATTGGTTAAAAAGTTATTTATATCAGTAAGTTATTTGTGTGCAAGAGAGAGGGGGCAGATGTGAAAATTTCGTGATGAATTTGGTATAACAAATTTGGGGTATTCCTGTCTTAAAATTCTATCAAGTGATATCATTCACAAGTATCAAATCTTTTTCCATTTTTACGAAATTTTTCCTCGCTTATTTTCTATAAATATTCTTTATTTAGATTGCTGCGCATATGTTGTTATTTTGTTATGGAATATTTGAGGGCGTCTAATCTATGGGGCTAATCACAGAATGGCTAAGTGCTATTAATGGGGTCGTGTTGGGGATACCGATGATGGTCGGTCTTTTGGGGGTTGGGATCTTCATGCAGATCCGTCTCTCTTTTCTGCCTATACGTAAACTGGGAACGGGTTTTAAATTACTGTTTGAGCGTAATCATCAGAGGGGAGAAGGGCAGATATCGCCGTTTAACGCACTGATGACTGCGCTTTCCGCCACCATTGGTACAGGTAATATTGCTGGTGTCGCTACTGCGGTTGTATTGGGTGGACCGGGTGCGCTTTTTTGGATGTGGATAACCGCATTAGTCGGCATGGCGACCAAATATTCAGAGGCTGTATTGGCGGTCCGTTTCCGTGAGGTTGATAAAAATGGTCACTATGTTGGTGGCCCTATGTATTACATAAAGAATGGTCTGGGTAAAAAGTGGGCTTGGTTGGGAACGCTGTTTGCGGTATTTGGCAGTATTGCTTGTTTCGGGATCGGTAACACTGTACAGGCGAATTCTGTTGCTGATGTAATGCAAAGTAACTTTGGTATTTCTACCATGGTAACCGCCATAGTACTGGCGATTCTGGTTGGTGCAGTACTTATCGGTGGTATTAAACGTATTGCTGATGTGGCAGGTAAATTAGTGCCATTTATGACGGTTGCCTACTTAGCTGCTGGGATTATTGTTCTGGGCGTGAATTTCAGTGAAATTCCTGCTGCGTTTGCCCTGATTGTTGAATCTGCATTTACACCCGTTGCGGCGCAAGGTGGCTTTGCTGGTGCGGCAGTATGGGCGGCAATTCGTTTTGGTGTGGCCCGGGGAATTTTCTCTAACGAAGCGGGGCTGGGAAGTGCGCCGATTGCTCATGCAACAGCAAAAACCCAAAACCCGATTCGTCAGGGGTTGATTGCTATGCTCGGGACTTTCATTGACACCATTATTGTTTGTTCTATCACTGGTTTTACTATCGTCATTACGGGGGGTTGGTTAACCGGTCAGACTGGTGCGACACTGACAGCGGCCTCTTTCTCTGCGGCGATTCCTGGTGGAAACTATATTGTAGCAGGCGCGTTGGTCATATTTGCCTTTACTACAATTCTTGGCTGGAGTTTCTATGGTGAAAAATGTATTCAGTATTTATTTGGGCAAAAAGCAATTACACCTTTCCGTGTGGTATGGATTGTTGCTTTAATGGTTGGTGCCACCCAATCGTTGGATTTCGTTTGGTTACTGGCCGATACATTAAATGCAATGATGGCAATCCCGAACCTGATTGCAATAGCACTGTTAAGCCCGGTTGTTTACCGGCTAACAAAAGAACATATTAAAGATGTGAATGCAGATTGCGTTGATATTAAAGCAAAACTTTGAATAAAAGCCTTCCAGTCTGGAAGGCTCAGATGACTGACAAAGTGCTGGTTCTTTATCCGGCACTTTGTTTCAATTAAGTTCCGTTCACCAAATGGAGCTGGTTATCATATTAAGAACGCCCTCCTCAGCTCTTTCCGCCTGAAATCTGCAATCGCTTAAAGAGGGTGAAAGGGATTGCAGCATACTAATTATTGCCTTGCTAGTCGGAAATGGGAGGGTTTAAAAGGCGTATTGCTACGCCAAGGATTAATATCCAGGCCTCCTCTGCGAGTGTAACGAGCATAAACTGCAAGATATTCTGGTTTGCAGAAATAGTTCAGGTCATTAAAAATACGTTCCACACATTGCTCATGGAACTCATTGTGCTGTCTGAATGATACTAAATATCTAAGAAGTGCTTCCCTATTGATACGACGTCCCTGATAGTGAATCTGAACCGATCCCCAATCAGGTTGATTTGTGATGAGGCAGTTCGATTTTAGCAAATGGCTGACAAGCGTTTCTTCTGTATACTCATTATCTACTGCATTATTTAGGTAAGCATTACTGAATTTAAAATCAGCGATATTTATATCCTGCTCATCAATGCATACCCCTTCAAAGTTTCCTGCTTGTTGAACACTGATGTCAGTGACAGAATAGAGTTCTAATGTGACGCGTCCAGAAGCGCAATTTTCGAGATCGTTAACTATGGTATTATGCACATCGTCCCAGTTTTCAAAATTTGTCTGATTCAGGCTGTTCAAATAGAGCTTGAAGCTTTTTGATTCTATCAGATTTTTACTGTGAGAATTAATGGTCACTCTTCCTGTGGCAACTTGTGGTAAACCATTTTTATTTAACCAGGATAGCTCATAAAGATTCCAGATGTCCTCGCCATACTCAGGTGCATCCTTAATTGATAAGGACGATCTCCCGAGAGATCTGGGGACACCATGAAGTAAGTCTGGTGAGTATTTTTCTGGATAAGTTGTATCTTTACCAAGTGGTAATTCTGAAATAGTGAAATGGGAATTGCTCATTTTAGTTCCTTTTACTTCTGGTAAATAAATTTGTTAAATAGATATCTGAACATGTATATAGGTACGATGCCAATAATTGCATAAATGAGTTTAATAAGAAGCTGACCTCCAATCATACTCCATATCATATGCTGCTCCAGGTGGTGGAAGGCCACGTTTATAAATATAAAACTATCAACAAAGGATGAGATGATCGTGCTGGTTATTACCCTGAATGGGAGGAATCTTGCCTTTGTCAATAATTTTAGCCGGTAAAGAAGATAAGCATTTGTGTGTTCAGAAACTATGTATGATGCAGATGAGGCAAACAAAACACCGATCATATCGAACACAATACTGTTGAAACTGGAAGAAAATTCCCAATTATCCAGTGCCGGTATTTTCGTACTTAGGTAAAGTAGAAAACAAAATGTAAGGTTATTCAGAAAAGCAGAATTAATAGCTTTTCTTGCAAAACATAATCCATAAAATTCGTTAAGTATATCTGAAATTATATATGTTAATGGATAAATGAATATGGCGGCAGGAACTGTTAATCCAAATACATGGGCTGGTTTTATACCAATAATATTAGATGATAGATATAACACTGATAAAAAGATGCAAAGGTAAATATATGAAAACCAGTGCCTTTCGTTTCTCTCCTCAAATTCATAATATGATTTTGTTGTTCCGATCGAGTATAGCTTTCTGTATATCTCCTTATTTTCCCTGTGAGAAAGATTTTCAATTATGTCGCTTTCTACAATTTTATCCAAGGGAGATGTAAATGTTTTCCCTGTTGTAGTAACTAATATTATTGTCTTTATACACTTTCCCCGTTTAAATCCCATTAACTTAAATTTTCTCATCAATCCTTTCCTCAATAATATAACCAATCAACAAGTCTTCAGGGATTATTTCACCTTTAATCTCAATATTTTTATTCCTAATTGTTACGAGCAATTCATCATCACTACCCTTAAAAAAATGGCGAATAAATAACATCTCGTCACTAAGATAATAGGGTTTTTTATCTTGCCATCAAGAATCTTATACACAGTGGATCTTGTTACACCAGACTTTTCTGAGAAAGATAATTTGGACTCTTCTCTGCTTTTTATTAAGTAGTTAATATTTTTGACTATATTATCTCTTGTTTTTTTGACAGGTAAGGACATTTTTCATTCTCTAATGAGTTTTGGCAATCCGGCAATTATACTCTATTAAGAAATTATTTTAAAATCAAAAGAATTCATTAAAAAGGACAGTTTGTATGTTTTTTTGTATCTTAATCTGGTGCGATTTTCATCGATAACTATTTTTCTTTATTTCAATTTTTCAATGTAACGTCAGACAACTCCCGACTGGTACGAGTTGGGCGGAGGAGTTGCCTGTCCTACAAGTTAAGTCTGGGTAACTATATGAAATCGTGGTATATTCTCTATCATCATGAACGCCGTTTCCCTTCAATAATGAATACGCTCTCTCGAGAGGGAGTGGAATGTTATATGCCCGTCAGGGAATGCTTTGTTTCTCGCCCAGATCGCAAAAGATAAAGAATTCCGTTTTATTTATGCAAACAGGGTATTTATTAAAGTTAATCAACTCCCTAAAGATTTTGATGTTATTGGGTATTCTGAAAAAGAATTACTCACACCATTTCATGATGTTGCCCATTTGTTTGAAGAGCACGACAGTAAGGTCTTAAAGCATATGCAGCGAATATCAGCCATAGGGATTTACCCAGTAGGAAAAGGTAAACAATTTAGATCTTATTTTTATAACAAATTCCCATTGATGGATGAAAATAATCAATGTATTGGTGTGGTTTCCCATGCCAGAGAAATAGAGTATTTTGCAATGGCTCATTATATTAAACATCATATGGTTACCCCTGTTAAATTTAAACCGCCGAACGATATATTAAAAGATAAAGAGTGGGGGGTTATTTTCCTGTTTTGCTGTGGTCTCAGTAATAAAGATATCGCGGTCAAAATGGGTATTTCATGCCGTATTGTGGAAAAATATTTCGAAGATATCTATGAGAAACTTTCTGTTGGATCAGTTATGGAGTTAAGATTATTTTGTAAAGAAAATGGCTATGATCTTTATGTTCCAGCAAGATATTATAAACCTATGGGCTATTTTTTATTAAATTAACACTACGGTCTGCTAAGTTTTTGGGATTACAAATAAGAATCTTGACTTGTCTATTGATATTGCAGTTACTAATTATCTAATGATTTCTGTGATCATTAGATAATATACCACCACTAGCTGTGAGGATATCGGTATTATCAGGCCGCGGCGAATCTCTATAGGGAAAAATGGACACAGCATTTTTTCATTATGAAAAAAACCAACCTCATTATTTTGAATGAGGTTGGTCAGCGGTTTGAGCCTTCCAGATTGGAAGGCTTCTTTAAATCACTAATCACTGATTGATATTATTCTTCACTGGTTTTGATGTAGATGCTCTTAACCTGAGTGTAAGAATCCAGTATCATTTTGTGTGTTTCTCTGCCAAGGCCCGATTTTTTATAGCCGCCAAATGGTGAGTGAGCGGGGAGTTCATGGTAGGTGTTAACCCACATACGGCCCGTTCTGACAGCTTTGGAGACACGTAATGCGCGGTTGATATCTTGTGTCCAGACCGCACCACCAAGACCATAATCAGAATCATTTGCCATTCTGATCACATCTTCTTCTGTACTGAATGGAATGACTGTCAATACAGGACCAAAGATTTCTTCGCGTGCTACCTGCATTTCATTAGTGGCATTGATAATGATGGTTGGTTGAATAAAGAAGCCATCATCATAACCTTCGCCAGTAATCCGTTTGCCACCAGTCAGGATAGTTGCGCCCTCTTTTTTCGCAATATCGACATAGCTGAGAATTTTTTCCATCTGTTCCTGGCTGATCTGGCTTCCCATTTGGGTTTCTTTTTCCAACGGATCACCAACCCGGACAGATTCAAATTCTGTTTTCAGCGACTTAAGAAATTCATCATGAATATCTTTATGCAGGAATAACCGAGAACCTGATTCACACGCTTGCCCTTGATTCAGCAAAATAGCTTTGGCCGCATATGTTACGGCTTTTTTCATATTGGCATCAGGGAAGATAATATTGGCTGATTTACCGCCAAGTTCCAGTGTGGCAGGGATAAGCTTTTTGGCCGCGGCTTCGGCTACGGTATAACCTACTCTGGTGGAGCCTGTGAATGCCACTTTTTCGACATCTTCATGGTCCAGAATAGCTTGCCCGACGACAGATCCCCGACCTGTAACAATATTAACCACCCCAGCTGGCAGGACTTTATTCAGTATCCGGCCCAGTTCAAGCAGTGTGATGGGGGTCATTGTTGCTGGATTAATCACAATGGTGTTACCTGCCGCAAGAGCCGGAGCCAGTTTCCATGCTGCCATCAATAACGGGAAATTCCAGGGAATAACCTGTCCGACAACACCAATGGGTTCACGGATCACCAGGCTGAGTGTATTACTATCGAGAACTGAAGCTTCATCGGTATGGGCACGGATCACGCCTGCAAAATAGCGGAAATGATCAATGGAAGCGGGTAGATCCATATTCCGGGATTCATTTAATGGCTTACCTGAATCCAGTGATTCAAGAATGGCAAAACGTTCTTGTTCTGCTTCCAGTAAGTCAGCAATTTTCAGTAAAACAGCTTGTCTTTCGATTGGGGAGGTTTGACTCCATGTAGCGAAAGCTTTTTTCGCGGCACTGACAGCAAGATCAACATCTTCGGCATTACCGGATGCATATTCAGCCAGTAATTCACCTGTCGCCGGGTTATAACTTTTCGTTGTTCCTTTAGATACACTATCTACCCATTGCCCACCGATAAGCATTTTATAGGATTCAACAGGCAACATTTCTTTCTCAATATCATGTAATCGTTTCATTAACATACTCCGGTTACTTTGGTTTAATAATAGTGACAATTAGAATCTATTTCATTAGGTTATTTTATTACCGTGATTATTAATAACATTATTGAAATAGCCTCTTAATATAGTTTCATTATGTGAATGTATTTGTACTTTAAATTTATTACCTAATGAAATTTTTTTGTTATGTTTTATATTTTCTAGTGCCTGTATAGTAGAGTGAAAAATAATAGATGTCTATTAGCATGTTATATAAAATATCATGCATATTAACAAGCGGAAATTATAAATAAACAGTGAAATTAAATATCCGTTGGAATATTCCAACGGATTGAAAGGAAATATTATTTTGCTGTGACCCAGAATACTCCGCTACCATCAAGGGCGGTAAAGGTTTTATGCAGATATAGGCTGTCGGCTTGTGGATCAATATCTTCGAACAGATTCGGATGCAGGAATTTCGCTATAACTTCGACGGCAATAATGTTAAACGGCGTGTCGTAATATTGGTGATACAGTGCGATTACCCGTTTTTCGCGGAATGCTCTTAATACATTCAGTTTTGGTCGTGTCAGTAGTTTTTCCAGCCGTTCCTGTGATTGTTTCAGATTGCCGGTATAACCCAATGGCACTGAAAGACTTTCTGGGCGAACTTTGTCCCAATCTGCGGCGGTCATCAGATAAAATTCAGGATTGCTGACGATTAATTGTTCTTCGTTTACCTCTCCACCCATACCTGGGAACCAACGGGCACCGAGGTTATCACCCCCTGCGGCAGTAACAAATTCACCAAAATTTCCATTACCGAAAGTCCTACAGCAATGCTCCGCGCCAAACATTCCTGCATGGCGTTCGATAAACACAGGAGGTCGCTGCTCTTTGCCCAACGTACCCACTCGTTCATTAATTGTTTTCATCCTCTCCTGATAGAAAGTAATAAATTTTTGTGCGTTTTCTTCTTCGCCGAATACTTTCCCAAGTAACGTCATGCTGGGAATAGTATTTGCCAGTGGATATTGCCGGAAATCGATAAAGATAACAGGAATACCGGCTTTCTCAAGTAAAGTAATGGTTCTGCTATCATTGAGTTTGGCTTGGAGGCCAATATCAAAAATAACCAGGTCGGGTTTATAAGTCAGTGCTTTTTCAACGCTGAAATCGCTTTGATAAGGGTTAGGAAAGATGGGAATATTTCGTAACTGTGGGAAGTCTTTCTCATAAGCGGTTGCCAAGTCAGGCGATTTGATTTCCAGTGCATTATCCCAGGCGATAATACCTTTAAGTGGATTATCAGGATGAAGAATATTCAGAGCAATCAATACCCGGCTGTCAGCCAGCATAACCCGACTGACCGGTGCATTAACGTTAACCTCCCGGCCGGCGACATCCTTGACGATAATTTTTTTTGCCTGAGCAAAGACAGGCAATAGTATCAATATGGCAGTCAGAAAATATTTTGCAGTACGGTGGATGACTGACATTATTTCTCCTTTTGTTTTGAGTTTTATCTGCTGGTTTTCAAAATGAGTTTCGGTATCAGAAGCTCATTGTTGCTTGAATAAAGAACGTTCTTGGTTGGTCTGTATATTTGAAAATTGTGATTGACCGTGAAATGCAACGGAAAATCGTAATACGCTATCTATTAGAATAGTTAAGTAAGGCGATAAATGCAGGTACGATCTCATCTGATTTGGTCCAAATCTGTTTATGCTAAACCCGGAATGATAATGATAACAATTTATATTAATCAAATAGTTTTAGTATCTCTTGGAAATAATATTTTTATTTTTTAATAATAACAATGAGTTAAGTGGTTGTTGCCATTCGATCACTTTATGTTTCCTCCTAAGCCCTGCCGCTTTTCGAAGTCAAGTGAGGTCAATCAAAGGTTAAACTGTAATCTTATACATGTATATTAAATGTAATTTATAAGGAATACATCATGTTCTGTATGCGATGAGAGCAAACAACCTGAACTCCTGAGCTACTAAAAAAATAGTGAATGGCTATTTTCTGGCATGCAGTTATCAATTCAGGGAGATATCGTTTTGGAATAGAATAAATGAAAAGTTTCATTTTATTCCTATTCTTTATCAGTTTGGCTAATTATAAACGGTTTATTGTTTCTGCTTCTGTTATTATTCCCTTGTTTGATATTCTGCGGGGGTGAATATGAAAAAATTGTTAGCAATTTGTTTGTTAGGATCTGTATTAGCTGGCTGTGATAACCAGCCTAAAATTGATGCTTCTAATGAAATCGCGTTGAAAACGTCCATTGAGAAGGTAAGAGATGCGCTGCCCGGTGATAAAAGAGCTAAGTTTGATGAATCAATTCAGGCAGCTATGTTTAATAGCATCGATTTTAATGACTTAGTCAAATCAGGTGCTAATGGCGACATAAAAGAATTGAAACAAAAATTTTATAAATCCCTGGATGGTAAAACGGCTGACCAACTGATTACTGAAGCTGAAAGCGTTGAAGCTAAGAAATCAGAAAATAAATAATTCCTTCATAGGATTATTTGCACTAAACGGCAAAAGGTGAAGATCTGTGCCGTTTTTTTATTATCGTTAGTAAATTAAATGAAATCTAAACAAGCAGGCTATAAATCTTGAATTATTTTGATTTTTGCTTATAATTTGCGCCGCATTCTAAGTGCAGTATCTCGTTAGGCGAGGCTCCTATACAAACACAGGTTGCTGATCTGACGACGTCGAGAGACGCCCAAGATTAGGACAGGATATATCGAACCAAGGTATATCCCCATGTAACTTTCTGAGAATTCAGGATACGTTGTATAGTGCTAAAACTGAGACGTGGAGATAGCTGTTGCATTCTCTCTCATCTGGTTTCGCCCCTATGTGAGTACTGTTTGAAGTTCACAACAGTAATAGGGACTAACATCATGAAAGTCACATCCCATGAAAAAGTGGATGTATTAGCTATGGCTAATCATTCCATTAATGAAAAAAATGCTGATCAGCAGCAGAAACATCAATTGAAAAATGAAGATGCAACTGTCAGTGCATATATGAGTCAATGTTTTATTTCTGTATCCGTTGCTGACTCTGTTTTATCGGTAAAAAGTAATCTGATTGATCAGCTTGAAGGAGAACAGATCCCAACCTATTTGTATGTTATTGATGATGAAGGCTATCTGAATGGCATATTACCGGTGAAGGTGTTATTGACGGTAGCCGATGATTTATTTGTATCAGATATTATGAGGCAGAGTTATTTTTCCGTATCACCGGAACAGTCGCGTCATGATATTTATAGTCTGATAAATCACAGTGGTATGGATAGTGTACCGGTTATTCATTTTGGCAAATTAGTGGGAGTGCTGCGACCACAGGATATTGCTGAATTGATTGAAGATGAAAATACATTAGATGCTCATTTGCAAGGGGCAACCTTGCCTTTGAATGAACCTTATCTCAGCACTAGTCCGATAACATTATGGCGCAAACGGGTTGGTTGGTTATTGTTATTATTTGTTGCAGAAGCCTATACCAGCGCGGTACTTAAAGCTTTTGAAGATCAACTGGAAGCGGCAATTTCTCTGGCGTTTTTTATCCCGTTATTAATTGGAACGGGGGGCAACAGTGGTACACAGATTACCTCAACGTTAGTCAGAGCAATGGCATTGGGGGAAGTGAGTTTGCGTAATCTGTGGGCTGTGTTACGCAAAGAGGTTTCCACTTCATTTTTAGTTTCTGTAACAATTAGTTTTGCTGCGCTTATCCGTGCCTGGATATTAGGTGTAGGCATTGAGGTGACAATTGTTGTCAGTTTGACCATCATTGCTATCACCGTTTGGAGTGCTATTGTTTCTTCCATTATTCCGATGGTATTGAAAAGGTTCTCTATTGATCCGGCTGTTGTATCTGCGCCTTTTATTGCCACATTTATTGATGGAACTGGCCTGATTATTTATTTCGAAATAGCTAAGTTAGTGATGACAGAACTGGCTTAATATTATCAATAAGATGCCCATAATAATTGGGCATCTTATTGACTGGATGTGAATTATTTCCATAGTTTTTGATAGTGAAAGTGATTCATTTTTTTATTTTTAAGTTGAATATCGTTTACGATAAGATTTACTGGCGATCCTGAGATGATTCCATAAATCACTACTATTCATTTTGTTTTTAAGATGATTATGATATATTTTAAATGTTTATAAGAAGCTCCCCACTTTTAGGCTGGGATATAGATTTATCACAACATTAAACGGGCACCACACAATAAGCCATCTTGGTTAAATTGTAGATGTAGTGCTTATTTCTGATATTCATATTTTATCCAGCTATTAATGTAGCCAAGGAGTATATCCATTTTCCCACCTCCTCTCATTAATGATTCACCTAATATTTGGATCACACTTTTTTCACCCCATCCATCTCGGATATTAAATAGCTGATTTCCTTTAAAATTTGTGCAACTTTCACTTTTTTGTAAGGATAGACCGTCGGGACGGGTTCAAGTTTAAGATCATAAATAATAAAATGATTGAGTGAACTTTTTCTTTTACTTTCATTAATAAATTTATTTCCAGTCAGAAAAATGTCTTTTCCAGCTTCAACTTTACTTATCTGATTGGATAAATTATCACTGTTAATATAGGTATTTCTTCCCGAGAAGATAAAACCCGGCAGAGAGTTTTCTAATACCCTGCTTTTAATTCGAGTATTATTTAGATAAGCTTTTCCTGTTCCGTTATTCTCAATACCAAGACGACTAAAATAGGCATGCCCAAATTATTTATCAGGAAGTGGTGTCAGCTCTGCTGTGATAGTATAGGGATCGCCAAAAATACTGACATCATTAAAAACGGTCATGCCTCTGTCTGTAAAATCCGGTGTTACTGGCTTATTTTGAATAACAAAGACATTGCGGGTATTATTCAGCTCTTTTGTCCTGATAACCAAATCCCCATTCACGGTTTTTATCGTCGCCGATCTATTTTCGATTAACTGACCTTTATTCCCCTGCGCATTTTTTTGTATCCACAGATTATCGTTGGTTTGCAGTAAGGCTTTATCACCAGTATTACGCACGGTGTCACCCCATACCCGCATATCCCGGTTCGCGGTTACGTTACCGTTATTCTCCAGGGTGGTATTGGCCAGGGTAATATTCCGTCCTGCTTGCACGGTAATCTTTCCATAGAGAATATTGATAATTTGATAGTGACATAATAAAACTATTCTAATATGTGATTATTTAACTGGCTTATGGGAAAGTTTATTCCCCGGTTGAAAACATTATTAAAGTCGGTTCCTTTTTTTAAATATATTGTCTGATTAATCTATTTAATATTCTTATTTGTCTTTTTTACGGGGTATATAAGCATTAATAAAACCAATTTTTTCTCATTTTTAACTGATAGATTTATACCTGTGCTCATTGAAACTGCTTGATTTTCGCCCAAATGAGGTTCAGGGTATCCGTCATGAAAATATTCATTACCGATGAACAAAAAGCCGAACTTGAACACCTCCATCACACCTGCCGTGATA